>JAAXUD010000005.1 GCA_013336205.1 Lentimicrobium sp.
GGCAGAATTAAAGTCTGTGAAAAAAAACGGGCTTATAATTTGCGTTTAGAGCTGGTATTTAGTACCTTAGTAGATTCCAAATTCAGTTATAAACCTTAAAAAAATTAAGCCAATGAAAAAACTTTTACTATTCACTTCTGCTTTGCTGATTAGTGCTGGTTTGTCGGCTCAAAAAAGTCTTGCCAAAGCAAAACATGGATTTCCTGTTGCTTCGCAAAAACTTTACAGTATTGACGAAGCAAGGCTGGTAAAAACACCTGCTAATGTAGCAGCCCCTTATCGCCCGTATTATAAGGCTACTGCTGATATTACTGTTGTTAGTATTGGCAATGCAGCCAATGCATATGGCTTATACAATGGCGGTCGTACCGCATTGTGGGCTGACCCCAATCTTAATACTATTGCATTTTCTCATCGTATGCTGCCTACTCCGGGTTCAGGATATCTGGCTTATGATGTATCCAAAGATGGCGGGAATACCTGGTTAATCAATAACCAGATTTTTAATCCGACTGCCGGTGGAACTGCCAATGCCCGCTATCCGCAAGGAGTAATATATAATCCAGCAGGTAATACAAATCCTGATGCGGCATATATGTCGGTTTTTGCACCTACCCTTGATGGGAGTAATACTGAACCCGGCAGTTGGGGAGGATATGCCGGCGCTACTGTAAAATTTGACGGAACCGGTGTTTCGCAGATTGGCTGGCCTTCAGTTCCTCCGATCAGACAAAATGTTCCCGATGGAATGACGCTGAATCCTGTAACCGGTGATGTTTTTGTTATTGACCATTCTATGATTGGAGGACTTGGTAATCAATACGTTGATACACTGGTTATTACCAGAGGTATCTTTAATAGTGGAACCGGAGCCTACGATTACGAGCAAAGCCTGCTTTATGCCCCTGTAAACGCTTACGGCACAGCAATTTCCGATAATAAAGTAGCCTTTGCTCCCGATGGAATGACAGGATATATATTAACGCTCAGCGATAACGGAGAAGATCCCTTTGCCACTGAAAGTGCATTTTATCCAATTTTGTATAAAACTACCGATGGTGGAGTTACCTGGGATGAAGATCCCATCGTAGTACCCCTTGGTGGATCTGAAGGATTACCGGGTATTATTTATGGTCTGATGGATGATGCCCAGTGGCTTGAATTCTGGGGCGATCCTGTTCCTGAAAGGGAAGAGATTATCTTTACCACCGCATTCACCAGCGATTTTGCTGTTGATTTCAATGGTAATCCTGTTATTAATGTTGTTATTGGTGTTTCAGGTATTCATAGCGAAACACCTCAAGCCTATTCTATACTCTCATCAGGTGGTTTCATTGCTTCGTATAATATCTTCTCACAAGATGGCGGCGAAACTTGGATAGCACAGAAACTAGGCACTAATCTTAAGACATTCAGGGGTCATTGGGGCCTTCCTGATCCTGAAGGAATTGATGAAGACAATCGTTCACAGCTCACTTCTACACCTGATGGTACAAAAATGTTTTTTTCATGGCTTGATACTGATTTAGGAGGTGTGGAAGATAACGTACAGCCGGATATTTATTGTGTAGGATGGGATGTAGTAAACAATACTTACACAGATGCAGATGATGCAACAGAAGCAATTGACGCGGTTAATGTTACTTACCTTTCCGATGCCTGGCTTCAGGCATATATGAGCACCGCAGCAAACCAATGCTTCACTTCCGGTACTGATTATATTATTCCATTTGTTTACCAGGCTTTGGATGAGACCCTCAATCCAGATCTTCCGGTTCAGTACAAGTATATTAAGGATTTCAAGTTCAATGAAGCTGATTTCATTTATACAGGTATGACAAATCCGCCAACCGGATTAGCCGGAGTTTCTCAAAATTACCCGAATCCATTCAACGGTACGACTCAGATTGATGTTAATCTTATAAATCCTTCCTCCATCAGACTGGAAGTTTTTGATCTTGCAGGCCGCCTGGTGTATGAAATTCCTGCTTTTTTTGCCGGTTCAGGCAGTCATTCTTTGCACCTGGATGCTTCATATTTTAATCCGGGCATTTATATTTATTCTGTAACTACCAATGAACTAATAAGCAGTCGAAAAATGATTGTCAGGTAATGTTCTTATTAGTAATAACTTAGCCCATGGATTATTCCATGGGCTTTTTTGTATTCCATTTTTGGTTCAGTAGTACAGCAGGAATGCTACTTGCAAAGTGAAATTTTTATAATAATTTCTTTCATAACAATTATTTACAGGTCTAATATTTTCTATTTTTGTTGTGATAGATTCTTTTCTTTAACCCAAATTTAAACCAATGAAAAAACTCTTACTATTCACATCTGCTTTGCTGATAAGTGCTGGTTTGTCGGCTCAGAAGAGTCCGGCAAAAGCAAAACTTGGATTTCCTATTGCCTCGCAAAAATTGTACAGTATTGATGAAGCAAGCCTGGTAAAAACCCCTGCGACTGTAGCAGTCTCTTATCGCCCGGCTTTTAAAGCTACAACTGATATTACTGTTGTTGATCTTGGTAATGCTGCCAATGCCTATGGTTTGTACAATGGTGGTCGTACCGTTTTGTGGGCTGACCAAAATCTGAATACTGTTGCATTTGCGCATCGTATGACTGCTTCCCCAGGCTCGGGTTACCTTGCGTATGATATTTCCAAAGATGGCGGGAATACCTGGTTAAACAACAACCAGATTTTTAACCCGACCGCCGGTGGAACTGCTGTTGCCCGTTACCCGCAGGGAGTAATCTATAATCCGGCAGGTAATACAAATCCTGATGCAGCTTATATGTCGGTTTTTGCACCTACCCTTGATGGTAGTAATACTGAACCTGGTAGCTGGGGCGGATATGCCGGTGCTACTATAAAACTTGACGGAACCGGTGTTTCACAGATTGGCTGGCCTTCAGATCCTCCGGTCAGGCAGAATGTTCCGGATGGAATGACCCTCAATCCTGTAACCGGTGATGTTTTTGTTATTGACCATTCAATGATTGGAGGACTTGGTAATCAATACGTTGATACCCTGGTTATTACAAGGGGTATCTTTAACAGTGGAACCGGCGCTTACGATTACGAGCAAAGTTTACTTTATGCGCCTGTAAACACTTACGGTACTGCAGTCTCTGATAATAAAATAGCCTTCGCTCCCGATGGAATGACGGGGTATATATTAACACTCAGCGATAACGGAGAAGATCTTTTTGCTACTGAAAGTGCATATTATCCTATTCTATACAAAACTACAGATGGCGGAGTTACCTGGGATGAAGATCCAATCGTAGTTCCCCTTGGTGGACCTGACGGATTGCCAGGTGTTGTTTATGGTCTGATGGACGATGCCCAGTGGCTTGAATTCTGGGGCGATCCTGTTCCTGCCAGAGATGAGATTGTCTTTACTACCGCATTTACCAGCGACTTTGCCGTTGATTTCAATGGCAACCCTGTTATTAATGTAGTTATTGGTGTTTCAGGTGTTCATGGCTCAACGCCTACTGCATATTCAATTCTCTCCTCAGGCGGTTATATTGGTTCCTACAATATCTTCTCACAAGATGGTGGCGAAACCTGGATTGCACAGAAAATTGGCACCAATCTGAAGACTTTCCGTGGCGAATGGGGTGGTACCGAAGGCATTTCGGAAGATAACCGTTCACAGATCACTTCTACACCTGATGGTACAAAAATGTTCTTCTCATGGATTGATACCGATTTTGAAGGCCAGGAAGATAATCTGCAGCCGGATATTTATTGTGTAGGCTGGGATGTAGTTAACAATACTTACACCGATGCAGATATTTCTACAGAAGCAATTGATGCGGTTAATGTTACTTTCCTTTCCGACGGATGGCTTCAGGCGTTCATGGGGACTGCCTCTAATTATTGCTTTACTTCAGGATCTGACTATATTATTCCTTTCGTTTATCAGGCAATGGATCCACTTGATCCGGCTCTTCCTGTTCAGTACAAGTATATCAAGGATTTCAAGTTTAACGAAGCTGATTTCATTTTTACAGGCGTTAATAATCCGGCAACTGGCTTAGCCAGCGTTTCCCAGAACTATCCAAACCCGTTCAGCGGAATATCACAGGTTGATGTTAACCTCACAGCTTCAGCAGTTGTAAGCCTGGAGGTTTATAACCTGGTTGGTCAGAAAGTTTACGAACTGCCTTCACGCAATCTGCCTGCCGGCGCTCACTCACTTACATTAAATGTTGCAAACCTTAAGGCCGGCATTTATACTTATTCAGTGATTGCCAACGACAATCGCATAACCAGGAAAATGGTTGTCAGGTAATTTAACACTTGCCCAAATTTTTCCTAAGTTTATTGAAAGGCCTGCAGTTTTTCTGCAGGTTTTTTTTTGTTTTTACAAAACACTACATATGACTTATTTACAGCCTGCTAAATGGTTAAATTTTGTTAAACATCAGATGTTTTTTTTCAAAATTGTGATTCAATTAATAATTTATTTAGTTTTGTGGTGAGAGAATCATATGTTTCACCCAAACCCAATACTCATGAAAAAATTAGTACTCTTTACTTTGGCTTTGGCTTTAAGTGCAGGTGTTATGGCACAGCAAGCCCGTATTAAAACGACTAAATCAATGCAGAATATTGCCATTGAAAAACTCGCTGCTATTGACGAAACCTCTAATCTGCAAACTATAGTAAATCCTTATGTTCATTCAAGGATTGTACCAACCGAAGCAGAAATCGGAGGAACTGTTTACGATCTTCAGTCCAATGGATCCAGCCCATCAAACCGTATTGAATTATTCAGTGATGGTACCATCGGTACTACCTGGACACGCGGAACAGGCCCAACTACTTACGCAGACCGTGGAACCGGTTATAACTATTTCAATGGTGCCGATTGGGGTCCAGCACCTACCAACAGGGTAGAGGTTGCCCGTTCAGGTTGGCCTGCCTATACTGCCTGTGGTCCTGAAGGCGAAGCTTTTGTTTCACATATTTCAGGAACTGCTGGTCTTACTTTTGTAAAAAGAGCTACCAAAGGAACCGGTGCCTGGACTGAAACTGTTATTGCCGCTCCTTCAGGAGCCAGCGGTTTACTTTGGCCACGTATGGTTGCCAGCGGACCAGATAACAACATCCTTCATGTATTTGCTTTAACAGCCCCTGTTGCAAACGGTGGAACTGTTTATAACGGACAGGATGGTGCTGTTGTTTATGCCCGTTCAACTGATGCCGGCGCAACCTGGTCAACTCCTGAAGTACTGGATGGTATGGGTGCTGATTATTACGTTGCTTTTGGTGGTGACAGCTATTCACTTAGTGCAAAAGGTGATAATGTAGCTTTCCTGTTAACTGACAACTGGACAGACTTATTTGCCTATAAATCAAATGATAATGGTGAAAACTGGGAAAAAGTTCTTATTTGGGAACACCCTATTCCAATGTGGAATAACACACCTTCAATTGATACTATTTATTGCCCCGATGGTGCAGGACATGCCACTTTCGATACCGACAACAAAATGCATGTGGTGTTTGGTGTAAACAGAGGTTTATTTGAAGATGGTGACACAGCGCCAAGCTGGTTCCCGTTTGTTGACGGTCTTGCCTACTGGAATGAAAGTATGGATACCTGGACAGGTGGAGATCAGGCCAATGTTTTGAATCCGGATGCTCTTTACGAAGAAGGCGCATTGGTTGGTTATATGATTGATATCAACAACAACGGAAGTCTTGATTGGGTAGGTACAGATATAGCCAATATTGGTCTTTATTATGTTTCACCTTCTAGTCTTGCACAAATTGTAATTGATGAGCAGAACCAGGTATTTGTTGTGTTTACTTCTATTACTGAAGGTTACGACAACGGTTCACAACAATACAGGCATCTGTGGGTACGTACATCACCTGATGGCGGAACAACCTGGGGAGATTTTATTCACCTTTCAGAAGATATTATCCATATCCTTGACGAGTGTGTATTCCCATCTGCAGCAACTTTAACAGATGACAATATTCACGTTATTTACCAGGCTGACTCAGAACCAGGACTTGCAGTTCGTGGTGATGAAGATGCTCCGGGTGAGAACATCTATTACTACATGCAAATCTCTAAAGATGTAGTTATCGGAGTTAATGAGGGTGGTGTAAAAGTTAAGGAAATGGTAGTTTCACAGAACTATCCTAACCCATCCAACGGAGCTACTTCAATTGATGTTACCCTCGCTGGTAATTCAAGTGTTAGTGTTGAGGTTTATACCATTACCGGTCAGAAGGTTGCTGATAATTCTTATGGTAACTTTACAGAAGGCACACACAGGATTGACCTGAACAGTGCTAATCTGAAATCAGGCATCTATTTCTACACTGTAAAAGCTGGTGAAAAATCAGTTACAGGAAAAATGACAATTCTCTAGTCATCATAATTTTTGAGACAGGAAAGGCAACCGGATCCGGTTGCCTTTTTTTATTTTTTAATATTCGTGGTTGCAATCAATAGTTTATTAATTTTGTCTATTATCAACAATTTTGTTTAACAAAACGCAAAACAATGAAAAGACTTTTACTCTTAACCTGCATTATTTCGCTTGGAATTAGCGTGGTAGCCCAGGATTATGTCCGGATGCCTAAACAATTGAAAGACATTGCTGCTCCTGATATGAAATCGGTTCGTGAAGCAGTTAATCCTGTTTCTCAGCCTGCAAATCCTTATGTAAGGACAGGCCGTGTGATCAATGAAACTGAACTTGGAAGTACTTTCTATGATTTGCAGTCGAATACCTCTGCTCCTGCAAATCGTTTCTATCGTTACGAAGATGGTACAATGGCAGCCGTATGGACCCGTGGTATGAATACCGCTGGTTATGCTGACAGAGGAACCGGATATAATTATTTTAATGGTGCCGATTGGGGAGCCGCTCCAACAGCCCGTATCGAAACTCAAAGAACAGGCTGGCCCACCTATGCCCCTCAGGGAACCGGTGAACTTGTTATAGCTCACCACAATACCGCTGGTTTGGTGGTTAGCCGCCGCGATACCCGTGGAAGTGGTCCATGGACAGAATCAATTCTGGCAGGCCCTGCCGGAGCAGTTGATATTTCATGGCCAAGAATGGTAAGCAGTGGCGAAGACAACCTGACAATAAACCTTCTTGCCATGACTTACGTGGCTTATCAGGATCAAGACCTGGCTATGCTCTATTACAGATCAACCGATGGTGGTGCAACCTGGGATAAACAACATGAAGTTCTACCTGGCATGGGCTCAGATGAATATACCGGTTTCAGCGGTGATACTTATTCATGGGCAGATTCCAAAGGCGACACCATTGCATTTATTGTATGCGACAACTGGACTGACTTATTTGTTATGAAGTCACCTGACAATGGTGATACCTGGGAAAAAATTATGATCTGGGAACATCCTTATCCAATGTGGAATGGTACCGAAGCAACGGATACATTTTACTGTCCTGATGGTGCAGCACACCTTGCTTTTGACAAGACCGGTAAACTTCATGTAGCTTTTGGTGTAAACAGGGCCATGATGGAAGAAGGTGCAACAGGACCAAGCTGGTTTCCATTTGTTGATGGCGTTGCCTACTGGAATGAAGATATGGACCCATGGACCGGTGGTGATGTGAATGCACTGGATCCTGATGTGCTCTTTGAAAACGGCAACCTGATTGGCTGGATGCAGGATGTTAATGAAAATGGCGAATTAGACCTTGTTGGTTTTGATGTAAGCAATATTGGGTTATATTACATTAGTCCTTCAAGTATGCCTCAGATCACCGTTGATGATGACAACCAGGTATTTGTTGTTTATTCAAGTCTTACCGAAGGTTTTGATAACGGAAGTCAGCAATACAGGCACCTGTGGTCAACCACTTCTCCTGATGGCGGAACTACCTGGGGTGAATTTAATGACCTGACAGGCGATATCCTCCATATTTTGGATGAATGTATATTCCCGACAATCGCCAATCGGACTGACGGTCAGGTTGTCCACCTGATCTATCAGGCAGATACTGAGCCAGGACTGGCAATCAGAGGTGATGAAGATGCACCTAGCGAAAATATTTATTACCATTTGTCAGTTGATAAAGGTGATATCGTGAAAGCTGGTAGCAAACCGGTGCCTTCATTCGAACTTTCACAGAACTATCCCAATCCGTTTACAGGTGAATCAATGGTTAGCCTGATGCTCAACAAAACATCTGTTGTAAGCCTGGAAGTCAATGATCTTCTCGGAAGAATGGTTTATCAGCTACCTGCTGCAAAAATGAATTCAGGCGTTAATACGCTGACCATTTCTGCCGATAACCTGAATCCGGGTGTTTATACCTATTCCGTTATTGTTAACGGCGAACGCATTACCCGTAAAATGATGGTTGAATAAAATCATTGTTTAATAATAAAAGAGGAGAGACGCGATGACCGTGGAGAGACGCGAGGCATCGCGTCTCTCCTTTTGTATTTATTGATGGTCCGTTGAGACGCGATGGGCGTAGAGACGCGATGCATCGCGTCTCTACGCCCATCGGAAATGGGAAAAAAAATCCGCGTCATTGAAAAAAAATATTATCCCGCCAAAGGAAATGGAAATAAAAAATCGCGTCATCGAAAAAAAAATTATTTTCCCGCCAATTGAAATGACGTATTATTCACAATGGTTGCGCCGGAAATGGCGCATTTCCACCATCGGAAATGCCGGGACGAATCAGATGGGCCTTATGGTTTGTTTTACCGGCATATTCAATGAATCGAGTTGCCGGCCCCTGACCAGTTTTACCTGGTTGAAACTGTCCATCAATTCCTTTTTAACGGGTAGGGCAGGAGGGGATTCAACTTTTAAGGGGTCGATGGGCGTGCCGTTTTTATAAAACCTGAAGTCGAGGTGAGGACCCGTGGAGAGTCCTGAGCTTCCGACATAGCCGATTATCTGCCCCTGCTGCACTCTTGCACCGGATCTGATGCCTGGTCCATAGCCACTCAGGTGAAGATAGGCAGTTGAGTAAGTGCTGTTGTGCTTAATTTTAACCATTCTGCCGGCTCCGCCAGCGTACCTGACGTCTGTTACTGTTCCGCTGCCAATGGTATGCACCGGAGTTCCTTTGGGCGCTGCATAATCAACGCCATGATGTGGCCGGCGGATTCTCAATACAGGGTGTAAACGGCTATTTGAGAAACGGGAACTTATTCTTGAAAATTTCAACGGAGCCTTCAGGAAGGCACGGCGTAAACTTTGTCCTTTTTCATCGAAATAGTCAGTGTTGTTATCCTGTACAAACCTGAAGGCATAATTGTCCTTTCCACCCTGATTAAACCTTGCTGAGAGGATATTGCCCAATCCGACAGATTCGCCCTCGACGAACAACTCTTCGTAAATAGCGGTGAAGTTATCTCCTTTCTGAATGGCATAGAAATCAACGGTCCAGGCATAAATTTCAGAAAGGGCAATGGTGAGATTTGGACTGGCATTGATTTCAGCCATCGCATTCCAGAGAGAGGAGCTGATGGTGCCTGAGGCAGTTTTAGTCTTTACAATTACTTCTTTCTCCCCCAGGTGAACATGCAGCGAATCGCCTATCTCGAACACAACGTAATCGGTCGGGCTGCTTTCGTAGATGAAGTATTCTGCCTTTCTGGTATTGTCATTGGAGCAGAGCAAGGTGTATTTATTGCCGGCTCTGATTTTTCTGACATCAAATAAACCGGCAGCTTTCGTTACCAGTTGTTCAATGGTTCCCATAGGTGTATTGTAGTTCATGAGAATGGAGGATAGGTTCTCATTGGCTTTCACTACATCTTTAACAACATAGAACGAGTCCACAACAATTCCGTATTCAACCCTCGGTTCAGGCAGGTAAGCATTTTCGTTTACCGGTGCCTTGCGCAGGGCCGACATATAGTAATCGACAGCAAACAAAAGCAGAATAGCAATTACAATGATACCAGCGGCTTCAATTATTCTTTTACGAGTGAAAATTTTCATGCACAGATTTATTTACTTTATTGTACGGGGGAAATTGAAAAAATATTTTGAAACTAAAACACTAAAACACCAAACTGCACTAAATGAAAAAATACCTGGTGATTTCTGGTGTCCCGATTGAAATAAGGAACTTGCTTTGGTTTCAACAAATAAAAGTAAGATACTTATTCTCATGAATTGCTATAATGCGCTATTCTCAATCATTTCAATGCATTTAAATAACTTTTCCCGGATATTGGTGATTTATTAATATCAATACTCCGTTAAAAATTTTTAGATCATTGATTTTTAATGCATTATGTAAATTCATTTTGAGATTATAAATCATTCGTAATCATCCCGATAGCTATCGGGATTGCGTCCCTGCCAGCCGGCAGGCTGGTTTGCGTCATCGCGTGATTCTTAAAATTACCGGAGTGTTGTAATTTAGTACTCCGGTAAAATTAACGAAGCGGAGTTCCATGTATTGTACAGGGAGCGAATCAAATCCGCTCCCTGAAAGGTTTTGCAATATTATCAATGATGTTCAGGCTGGTTTTACAGCAAAGAACCGGTGAATCAGTTCATCTGTTTGAGTGCAATCTCGCGGCCAGCCTGCAGTGCGTCCAGGTTTACTTTAATCACATCCTCTCCTTTTTTACGGAAGATATTGCGAATGGCTTCCTGTAATTGGTCGTAATCAATATCCAGGAAATGAGAAGCCGCCCCCAGGATAACCATATTGGCTGATTTGGGCGAACCCAATTCCCTGGCTATTTCATCAGCATCAAGGGCAATATGACGTGGCTGCGATTCAATTTCGGCCAGCAGTTTTGCCATTTCAGGATAATTCTTAATATTTATATAGGGCTTGGTATTGGTTACCAGCCAACCTTGTGGCGATAACATCGGCAGATACCTGAGCGACTCCATGGGCTCGACTGAAATAATCATATCGGCTTTGCCGAAAGGAATAAGATCGGAAGCAATATCGCGGTCAGATATCCTGAGATTCGACTGCACATCGCCACCGCGCTGGCTCATGCCATGCACTTCGGCCTGTTTTAGGAAAAGACCTGCGTTTAAGGCGGCTGTGCCGATGGTTGCTGCTATCGATAGTATTCCTTGTCCGCCTACACCGGCGAGAATTATGTCTTTTTTCATATTATGCCTCTGCTTTTTCGGTTGCCTGTTTTTTCTTTTCTTCCCTCATTCTGCGGGTAAGCGTCTGAATGCACTCACGCCTTGGTATAATTACAGATACGCCTTCGTATGCAATCTCTTCTTTCATCACCGCAAGGTTTTCCTCATGATGTTTCTGCAATGGATTTAAAATCCGGATATGATCTTTATGAACGCCGAGTGCAAGGCAGATATCTTCAATTTTACCGACAGCGGCTGAATCCTGCCCCCCGGTCATACCGGTGGTGCCATTGTCAAGAATCATCACGGTAATCGATGATTTATTATTGACGGCATCCAACAGGCCGGTCATTCCGGAATGGGTGAAGGTAGAGTCGCCGATTACAGCTACTGAAGGCAGTAGTCCGGCATCGGCAGCGCCTTTGGCCATGGTTATGGATGCACCCATATCTACACACGAATTGATGGCATCAAACGGCTCAAGCGCTCCGAGTGTATAACAGCCTATATCAGAAAACACACGTCCTTTGTAGAATTCAGACAAAGCTTCATTCAAAGCATTGTAACTATAGATATGCGGGCAGCCCTTGCAAAGAGATGGCGGCCGGCTGGTAACCAGTGCAGGGATGTCCCTTCCACGGGTATCGGTAAGCCCCATAGCAACGGCTACAATGTTCGGATTTAATTCTCCGTCGCGTGGAACTGTACCATCCAGACGGCCTTTGATTAGTTTGCCATTGTTAAGCAGTCCACGGAGCTGTTCTTCAACAACCGGTGCGCCGTCTTCAAGCACCAGGATACTTTCGCAAGTATCGTAAAGTTGTCTGATCATTGTATCGGGCAGGGGATACTGTCCGATACGAAGCACAGGGTGAGGAATTTTGTGGTCATCATAATTTTCCATCAGGTAATTATAAGCAAGGCCACAGGTAATGATTCCCAGTTTTTTATCGGGATGGTCAAGTAATTGGTTAAAAGCGGATGTTTCAGAAGAATGAATGAAATTAGCCTGATTAGCAAGTAGTTGCTTGTATTGGCGCCTGGCGTTGGCAGGTAGTAGTATGAACTGTTTGAGGTTTTCGGGTAATTTCAGGTCATTTTGTTTCCTGATTTCACGCCTGGCAACACCGGCCCTGGAGTGGGCGAGCCGGGTGGTGATGCGCATAAGCACCGGTATGCGGAATTTCTCACTTAATTCGAATCCCAGGTGAACCATATCATAGGCTTCCTGCTGATTGCCTGGCTCAAGGATTGGCATCATGGCAAACTTGCCGAAGAAACGTGAATCCTGCTCATTCTGAGATGAATGCATAGAGGGGTCGTCGGCCGCAACCACGATAAGACCTCCGTTTGCACCGGTGATGGCGGAATTGACAAATGCATCGGCTGCAACGTTTAATCCTACATGCTTCATGCAGACCATGGCACGCTTACCGGCATAGGACATGCCCAGTGCGGTTTCCATCGCGGTTTTTTCATTCGCACCCCATGAAGCTATGATGTTCAGCGACTTCGCCTCTTTTGAATGCATAACATATTCCGTGATCTCGGTTGAGGGTGTGCCAGGATAGGCATAAATTCCTGACATCCCGGCATCAATTGCACCCTGGGCTATGGCTTCATCGCCTAACAATAACAGCTTCTGCATGATTTTATTAATGGTTTAATTATGAACAATTTAAAAAGCAAATAGACTCAAATCTCTGTCGGACAAAACTATAAAAATTTAGTAACATGCCGGGGATGAAAGTAGTCAATAATAATTCTAAATAGCGGGTCATATTTCAGGCAATGATTTCAGAATTCCTGAGAAGATAAAAACCATTACTTTTGGATTTCATTCGTATGCTTATGAATTTTCTGGCGCATTTATATCTTTCAGGCGATAACCGCGATATTATTATTGGAAATTTTATTGCCGATCATGTGAAGGGAAATAAGGTGGAGTCATTCTCCCCGGCCATCAGGGCAGGTATTTCGCTTCACAGATCAATTGATCAGTTTACCGATAATCATCCGGTCGTCAGAGAAGCGGTGGAGAGAATCAGGACTGAATTCAGAAAATATGCCGGGGTAGTGGTTGACATGTATTTCGATCATTTTCTTTCTGCCGGCTGGGCTGATTGGTCTGATGAGCCTTTGCAGGATTTTACTGCAAGAATGTACGCAATTATTAACGCATCGGAAGGAATTTTACCACCCAGAACAAAACACATGCTACCCTACATGATGAACCACGACTGGCTGGGCAGTTATGGTAATTTTGACGGGCTTAACCGGGCTTTATCAGGAATGGCAAGGCGCACGCCTTTTCATTCAAACATGGAGACAGCCAGTGAAACGCTCAGAAATGATTATACTTTTTATCAGGATAGCTTCAACGTGTTCTTCCCGGAATTGATTAGTCATTCAACTAAAGTACGGGATGGGGTGATTGCAGAAATTCATTAAACCGGTATTAAAATCCTACACTGAAAGAGCAGGGTAATCATAAAATGGGGAAGTTATTTTGATCTTTCATTCAGGGCAAATAATAGCTGATTATTGAAAAATGGTAAAATAAAAAAGTCCCGCTCACATCAGCGGGACTTATCACTGTTACAAAAATTGAATCGGGATTAAACGAGGCCCTGTGCAAGCATGGCATCTGCAACTTTAACGAACCCACCAATATTGGCTCCGTTCACGTAGTTGATAAATCCGTCAGCATCTTTTCCATATTTTACGCATGTTTCATGAATATCGCGCATGATCTGGTGAAGTTTTGCATCCACTTCTTCGCGGGACCATGAGAGGCGCATTGAATTTTGTGTCATTTCAAGGCCTGAAACTGCCACACCACCAGCATTTGCTGCTTTACCAGGTCCATAAAGGATTTTGGCTTTCAGATAAACTTCAACTGCATCCGGAGTCGATGGCATATTGGCGCCTTCTGAAACAACATAACAGCCATTGGCTACCAGGAGTTTGGCGTCGTCTTCATTTACTTCATTCTGGGTAGCGCATGGGAGAGCAACGTCGCATTTAATGATCCAGGGGCGTTTGCCTTCGTGGAATTCACAGCCGTATTTGTCTGCATATTCTTTAATTCTGCCACGTTTTACATTCTTCAGGTTCATCAGGTAAGCCAGTTTTTCAGCATCGATGCCCTTGGGGTCGTGGATGAATCCTGAGGAATCGGATAGGGTTACGACTTTTCCACCCAATTGAGTAACTTTCTGAACGGCATATTGAGCTACATTCCCAGAGCCGGAAATGGTAACGGTTTTTCCTTTCAGGCTGTCGTTGCGGGTTTTAAGCATTTCTTCTGCAAAATAGGTACAGCCGTAACCTGTAGCTTCAGGTCTGATAAGACTGCCTCCCCATTCGCGGCCTTTTCCGGTTAAAACGCCGGTAAACTCATTTCTCAGACGTTTGTATTGTCCGAAAAGGAAGCCGATTTCACGACCACCTACGCCGATATCTCCGGCAGGTACGTCTGTGTCAGGGCCGATATGACGGAAAAGTTCCGACATAAAGCTCTGGGTAAATTTCATCACTTCATTGTCTGATTTTCCTTTTGGATCGAAATCGCTTCCACCTTTACCACCACCCATAGGCAGGGTAGTAAGGCTGTTTTTAAGCACTTGCTCAAAGGCAAGGAATTTCAGGATTCCAAGGTTTACTGTCGGGTGAAACCGCAATCCGCCTTTATATGGTCCAATCGCGCTGTTCATTTCAATGCGGTATCCACGGTTTATCTGAACTTCGCCTTTATCGTCGAGCCAGGGAACACGGAACAGAATAACACGCTCAGGTTCTGCCATACGCTCAAGGATTTTTGCATCCTTGTATTTGGGGTGCTCTTCAATAAATGGAATCAGGGATTCAACCACCTCGTGAACAGCCTGGTGAAATTCAACTTCACTCGGATTCTTGGCAATGATTTTAGCCATAAAATCGTTGAGTTTCTGATCAAATACGTTTGCCATAAAAATAGAAGTTTAAGAATGAGTAGATTGGTTTAAATGTGGGTCAATATTAGAAAATCTAAACCGATGCAACGCAAGCTTAGGGCATGTTTTCTTTTGCAGCCTGGCCAAATTCAGTAAATTACGCAAGAATCATGAGTAATTTGCTGAAGAAGCTGCGGGATTATGAAGGGGAAATTAGCGGGAAAATTTATGACAGGCAAGCTTTGAAGTATTCTTCTCAATCAGACACGTTAGACTTCAATCAGGTTGTTGCGGATTGCAAACTTAACCATATCGACCGTTGTTTTCAGGTTTATTTTGCGCATAATATTGTTTTTATGCGATTCCACTGTCCGTATGCTTACGAATAATTTGTCGGCAATCTCCTGATTGGTATAGCTCTCCGCAAACAACCTCAACACTTCAAGTTCGCGGTCACTCAGGTTGCCGGTCGGATGATTTCTTACTGCTGTTGTTGCACCAGGCTGGTTGAGGTAACGTTTAAGAATAATGTTGGAAATAGATTTACTATAATAATCATAACCATTCCTGATGGTCATAATGGCTTCAATCAGTTCGTTCCGGTCGGCATCTTTACTGAGAAATCCTTTGGCGCCTGCTTTCAATGTGCGTAGAATAAAGCTTTCCTGCACTGTCATGGCCATAATAAGGATTTTAATCTGAGGATGTTCCCTTTGTATGATACGGATCATGTCAATGTCATGATCGCCGGGTTCATAGGTGTTCAGCAGGATAACATGAATGGGCAGAATTCTGAGTTTTATCAGTAATTCCGAGAGATTACGAACACACCCCATGACAATAATATTCTGACTGTCAGATAGCAAAGCCCTGATGCCTTCACAAACAATGTGATGATCGTCAACCAGAATTACTTCAATTTTACTCACAGGCTGTGTTTATTTTCAGTTGACGAAATTAATCTAATTAGTTAAAATTCGCAAAGTCATTTCATAAACAACAAATTTATATAGTTTGCCGGGCTGAAGCCGGACTTTTTATTTAATTTAGTGGCAACGAATAAGCCTGTTATGACTGATAATAATGACAAAAATCCGGACATCAGGAAACTGATGCATGAACAGGGTGAACGACTTAAAGAGTTGGCCGCCATCAATCAGACCACCCAGATTCTGCGTGAAGGAAAACCAATGGATGAAACACTTCAGCAACTGGCAATGATTTTTCCGGCTGCCTGGCAATATCCTGACTACACCTCTGCCAGGATTAAATTCGATGGGAAGGAATATAAATCGGCTGGATTTAAAGAAACAAGCTGGCTTCAGCGACAGCATTTCGAAACAATAAACGACAAAAAGGGCGCAATAGAAATTTACTATGTAAAGGAGTTTGTGACCGCTGACGAAGGACCTTTCCTTGCGGAGGAAAGGCATCTGATCAGTAACCTGGCCAATATGATCACCGGCTATCTCAATAGCCAGGAAGCTAAAAATCTGCTTCGCAAAACAAAACCTCAGTGGCCAACCGGGGAGCCAGTTGCAGAGCAGAAGCTGGTGGCTTCTTCAAGCAGGCAGCTGTTACAAAAATTCCTTAATAAAAACAATTATGACCGCGATGTTTATCACGATCTGATGCCTTTCAAGGTAAAGGAAATTTTACTGGTTGCCAATCTTTATGATGCCTATAGTATTGAAAAGGAGGGCAGGTTTTCAGAACATGTGCTGGGCGAATATCATCAGCTGAGTCTTACTTCAATGCCAAGGATAACCGGGGTTTCATCGGAAGAGGAGATTTTTGCCCAGCTTCAGCGCAAGCATTTTGATCTTATTATTTTTATGGTTGGCGTTGAGAAAAATCAGCCACTTAATCTGAGTGCGAAGATCAAAGCTGAATTCCCTTACATTCCGATTTTTCTATTGTTGAACAACAACAAGGACATTTCCTACTTCAGGGGAAAGCCTCTGATGCGCAATGTCGATCGTATTTTCGTATGGAATGGTGAATCGAAGGTTTTCTTCGCCATGATTAAACATATTGAAGATAAAATCAATGTTGAAAACGATACCAAGGTTGGTCTGGTCAGGGTAATCCTGCTTGTTGAAGATTCGCCCCAGTATTATTCCCGTTACCTGCCGCTACTCTACAGTATTGTGCTGGAGCAGACCAGGCGCATAATTGAGGATGTCAGTACTGATGAATTGTATAAAGTACTCAGGATGCGTGCCCGGCCAAAAATACTCCTTGCCTCTAATTTTGAAGAAGCCCGTGAGATATTGAATAAGTTCAGGGATTATATGCTCTGCCTGATTTCTGATGTTGAATTTGAGAAAAATGGGAAAGATTATAACCAGGCTGGTTTTGAACTGGTAAAGTATGCCCGTGAACTGATTGGAGAAATTCCGACCATCATACAGTCCCACAATCCTGAAAATGCCAGGATGGCTTACCAGTTAAAAACAACCTTTATCGATAAAAACTCTGAAACCCTGGTGCAGGATTTTAAGAGTTTTATCACGCATTATCTGGGTTTTGGAAATTTTATTTACCGCGATAACGAAGGAAGTCAGATAGCTGTGGCCCGCTCTCTCAAAGAATTTGAATCTCTGCTTAAAACCATCCCTGATGAGTCATTGATTTACCATGCGAAAAAGGACCACTTCTCGTTGTGGCTTATGGCTCGTGGCGAGATACAGGTGGCCAAAATTATAAATCCGGCCAAAGTAACCGATTTTGAAAGCCCCTCAACACTCAGGGCGTACCTGGTTGACGTTATTCAGCAATTCAGAAACGAACAAAACAAAGGAAAGGTAATTCCATTTGATGAAGCCGCAATACTCGACGAAACCAACGTGGTGAGTCTGAGTTCCGGTTCACTGGGTGGCAAAGGACGCGGTCTGGCATTTATTAACACCCTGATTTATAATCATGATTTTGAGCAGATTCTGCCAAATATTCACATAAGAACGCCCAAAACATCTATAATTGGTACCGACGAATTTGAGTATTTTATTGAAAGGAATAAATTGCATGACAAAGTCGTGAACAATCCGGATTATGAAGAGATAAAAAAGATTTTCATGCATGCATCGCTCACTGAAACCCTCATTAAGCGGCTCAGGATTCTGCTCAAGAATATTTCGAATCCGATTGCGGTCAGGTCATCGGGCCTGTTTGAGGATTCATTGATGCAGCCATTTGCCGGAATTTTTGAAACTTACCTATTGCCAAACAATCATCCTGACTTTAATACCAGGCTTCAACAGGCGATGGACGCGATAAAACTCGTTTATGCCTCTGTTTATTCGAAGGTGGCCAGGGGGTATATTGAAGCGATCAACTATAAGATTGAAGAGGAGAAGATGGCAGTTATCATTCAGGAAGTGGTTGGCAACCGGTTTGAGGATAGTTATTATCCCCACATCAGCGGGGTGGCCCAGTCTTACAACTATTATCCATTTGCCCACATGAAGCCTGAGGAGGGTTTTGCGGTAGCTGCACTTGGACTGGGAAAACAGGTTGTTGAAGGAGAAAAAGCGTATCGTTTTTCCCCTAAATATCCGACAACTGAAATTAACAGCCCACAGGACCAGGTTAAAAATTCACAGGTTGACTTTTTTGCAGTTGACCTTAAAAAAAAGGATATCAACCTGCTTGAAGGCGAAACAGCCGGTCTTATTAAACTTGAGCTTGACGACGCCGAACGGCATGGCAACCTCAGGCACCTGGCTTCAGTGTATGATTATGAAAATCATCGGATTGTACCGGGACTTACACAAGCTGGCCCCAGAATTATTAACTTTTCCAATATATTGAAGTACAATTATATACCACTTGCCCAAACGATAGATCTTGTGCTTGATGTGGTGAAAGAAGCCATGGGAGCACCTGTTGAAATTGAATTTGCAGTTGACCTTAACCGTGACGATCAATTAAGGTCCTCCTTTTATCTGCTTCAGATCAAGCCACTGATCGGTAGTATGCAGGACTATAGCTTTGATGCGGATCAAATTGATCCTGAGCGGATTCTGTTATTGTCGGGGAAGGGTATGGGCAATGGAATAATTGACGACATCACAGATGTAATTTATATTGATATAGCGGCCTTCGACAAAGGGAAAACCAATGAAATGGCCCTGGAAATTGAGTCGTTGAATAAGGAGATGATGAAAAACAACCGCAAATACCTGCTGATTGGTCCGGGGCGCTGGGGTACACGTGACCGTTGGATCGGTATTCCGGTAAACTGGCCACAGATTTCTTCTGCAAGGGTGATTGTTGAAACAAGCCTGGAAGGCTATCCGCTTGACGCATCTTCAGGGTCTCATTTCTTTCATAATGTAACCTCTATGAATGTTGGATACTTTTCTGTTCAGCAGGAGCTTTCGGGTTCAATTATTAAATGGGACATTCTTGATAAACAAAAACTGGTTCAGCGGACAAAATTCTTCAGGCATGTGCAGTTCGAAAAACCGGTTACCATTAAGATGGATGGCAAGAAACGTATAGCTGCCATTACCTGGGAGGTTTAGGTTAAGTAAAAAGTAAAAAGTAAAAAGAAGTAAGAAGTACAAGTCGGAAGTCAGAGGTCGGAAGTCTGAGGTCGGAATTCGGGAATATGAGTTGAGAAATCAGTGGTAAGGAAAAACAGGTTGGAAATTAGAAATTATAAACCTGCCAGCCGGCAGGCTGGTTAGAAATTTTCGACCGTCCATCGCCCCATTTTTGCGTCCCCCGTCCCTTTTCGGAAATGAGAAGGAACTGTGCATAC
>JAAXUD010000165.1 GCA_013336205.1 Lentimicrobium sp.
AAAATCCTGAAAAATTTGTAAATTAAGAATAAATTTTTCAGGATTTTGCCAACGTTTGTGATAATATATTGGAGACCCGCCCTAAAGGACGGGCCTATTGAAAAATGAATTGAGATTTAAACAGCCTCTTAGTCTTTACCACGCAATGATAGTTTTTATTGAGCGATTGGTTTGCTATTCTCAACAGGGGGTTCAATCATCATGTTTCTGTGGATGTTTTTTATCGGGTCGCACAACCTGCGTAGGTCGCAGGTTGTGTACCTGCTTTTAGTCACTTCATATGCCCAATGCGATTTAAAACAGGATCCTTAACGGCAAGAATATCAACAGGTATATAGAAGTGAACATATGTAGCTCTATGTATGTGAAAATCAAAACCTTAATTAGAATGATTATATATTGCATTTCCTCAGATAAATTATCCAATTCCGTTCATTATAAACAAATTAGTATATACTTTTGCCGAAAATTCCAGGCCTGAAAACAGCCTGTGCCGGATTCTATAATTCACCGATTATTTCTCCGGTATTTTCTTAGTTTTTAGTCTAAACAAAAAACAAATTCATATGAAACCTACACATATCGAACACATTGGCATCGCCGTAAAGAGTCTGGAAGAAAGTATTCCTTACTACGAAAACGTGCTTGGGTTAACCTGCTATGCTGTTGAAGAAGTTAAAGACCAGCGGGTAAAAACTGCGTTTTTTATGGTTGGTCAGACAAAAATTGAATTACTCGAGTCAACAGATCCGGAAGGCCCGATTGGTAAATTCCTTGAAAAAAAGGGAGAGGGTATCCATCACCTGGCCTTTGCAGTTGAAAATCTTGAAGCAGCCCTGGCTGAAACAGCCGAAAAGGGTGTTCAACTGATTGACAAAGAGCCCCGAAAAGGAGCAGAAGGATTACACATAGGATTTCTGCATCCAAAGTCAACCTTTGGTGTGCTTACCGAATTCTGCGAAAACAAAAACAAATAATAAACTACTATACAAACAACCACCGCGGAATTTCAACACAAGCCCGATAAGGGCTTGATGTTTTTCGCTCAAAATCAACAGTAAATGGCTTTCGAAGACAAGATTAAAGAACTTCTCAGCAAAAGAGAACAGGCCAAACTGGGCGGCGGCCAGAAAAGGATTGACTCACAGCACGCCAAAGGGAAATTAACAGCACGTGAGCGCATTGAACTGCTTCTTGACGAAGGCAGTTTCGAAGAGTTCGATATGTTTGTAACACACCGTTGCACCAATTTCGGACTTGAGAAACAGGAATTTCTTTCTGATGGTGTTGTTACCGGCCACGGAACCATTGATGGAAGGGTGGTTTATGTTTTCTCCCAGGATTTCACCGTTTTTGGTGGTTCGCTCTCCGAAACTTACGCAAATAAAATCTGCAAGGTGATGGATCAGGCTATGAAAGTTGGTGCGCCTGTAATTGGCATCAACGATTCAGGGGGTGCCCGTATTCAGGAAGGCGTTAACAGTCTGGCCGGTTATGCCGAGATTTTTGAGCGCAACATCCTGGCTTCCGGCGTCATTCCTCAGATTTCAGCTATTTTCGGTCCTTGTGCCGGTGGAGCAGTATATTCACCTGCCCTCACCGACTTTATCGTAATGAGCAAAGGCACCAGCAATATGTTTGTTACCGGACCTAAGGTTGTAAAAACCGTAACCGGCGAGATTGTTACAGAAGAAGAACTTGGTGGTGCAATGGTTCATGGTTCAAAATCGGGGATTTCCCATTTTGTGGCCGATGATGAAAAGGAAGGTATCGCCCTTATTCGTAAGCTGCTGAGCTTCTTACCTCAGAATAACCTGGAAGAGCCACCGTTGGCAACCTGTCCTGATCCGATTGACAGGCTTGAAGACTCATTGAATTATATAATTCCTGACAATCCAAACAAACCTTATGACGTTAAGGATGTGATCCATTCGATTGTGGATTGTAATGAATTTCTGGAAATTCAGCGTCATTTTGCCCCCAATATTGTAACAGGATACGCCAGGTTTAATGGCATGTCGGTTGGTATTGTGGCCAATCAGCCTAATTACCTGGCAGGGGTGCTTGATATCAATGCTTCGCGCAAAGCAGCCCGTTTTGTAAGGTTCTGCGATGCTTTTAACATTCCGATCCTTACGTTGGTTGATGTACCGGGCTTCCTTCCGGGAACTGCCCAGGAGTACGGCGGAATCATTATTCATGGAGCCAAACTGCTCTATGCTTATGGTGAAGCTACAGTTCCCAAGGTTACCGTTGTGTTGCGTAAAGCATATGGTGGCGCTTATTGTGTAATGAGTTCGAAACATCTTCGTGGCGACATTAACTACGCCTGGCCGGGAGCTGAAATTGCGGTGATGGGACCCAAAGGTGCCATTGAAGTGTTGCAGAATAAAAAACTGGCCGAATTTACTGATCCTCAGGAACGTGAAGATTTTATCCGCAAAAGTGAAGAAGAGTATAAGGATAAATTTGCCAATCCATACAACGCAGCCAAATATGGTTATATTGACGATGTGATTGAGCCACGAAACACCCGTTTCCGTGTAATCAGGGCATTACAGGCATTGGCTACCAAAAAGGATGTCAATCCTCCAAAGAAACATTCAAACATTCCTTTATAATCCGGCAATAATGACAAAAACTAGTAAAACAATCAGATTCTCAGGCGTTTTTATTGCGCTTGTGCTGGTATTGTTTGCCGGGAAAACTTATTCGCAAAGCACCCGCGATCTCAGGATTAATGAGATACTGGTGGTCAATGACTCAAATTATGTTGACGATTATGGCCAGCACAGCGGATGGATTGAAATATTTAACTCGGCTTACAATACGGTTGATATTGGTGGTTCCTATCTTACAAACGATCCGGCCAATCCTACCAAGTACTATATCCCGAAAGGTGATCCCATAACACAAATTCCACCACGGAATTATCTTGTTTTTTATGCTGATAATTTTCCTACCAGGGGAATCCTTCATTTGAATTTTTCACTAACCGAAACAAACTACCTGGCTATTTATGAAGGTAACGGCAAAAACCTGATTGATGCGATCAAATTCGGACCTCAAAGTCCTGATGTTTCATTTGGCAGGTTAACAGACGGATACCATGAATGGGGCTTTTTAGAGAAAACAACACCACTGGCCAATAATTATACCGGTGAGGTAATTTCTGCAGGAGAAAAATTCGTTGAAATGGATCCCTATGGAGTGGGCATGGCCGTGATAGCCATGTCAGTGGTTTTTGCAGCATTAATCCTTTTATACATCGTTTTTAAAAATACCAAAAGGATTTACAGCATAGATTTCAAAAAGTTATTAAGAAGGGATTCCGGGAAGGTAGCGGTTATTGAAAAGGCAACGGAAATTGAAATTTCCGGAGAAGTAAATGCAGCGATAGCCATGGCAATACACCTTTACATCAGCGAGCTTCATGATCACGAGGAAGCAGTCCTTACCATCAGGAAAGTTTCCCGCACCTACTCGCCCTGGAGCTCAAAAATTTACGGATTGCGCAATCAGCCACGATAGCCCGATTATGTTCAAGTACTGAAAACATTTAAAAAGAATTAAAAGAATGAAAAAGTTCAAATTCACTATAAACGGCAATGTTTACGAGGTAGATATCCAGAACATTGAAGACAATATTGCCGAAATTGAAGTAAACGGAACAACCTATAAGGTTGAGGTTGATAAAGCGATGCAAACCTCAAAAACACCAAGACTGGTCAGGTCAGTTAGTGTACCTTCAACAGATTCGGCCCCGAGTATTGCCAAGACTTCAAGTCCGGGAACACCCAAGGGAACCGGTAGTATTAAATCTCCGCTGCCGGGGGTTATACTTGATATATACGTCCGGGAAGGGGATGTTGTAAAAGTTGGCCAGAAACTGCTCACCCTTGAAGCTATGAAAATGGAAAACAACATCAATGCCGATAAAGAAGGCAAGGTGGTTACCCTGAAAGTTGGCAAGGGCGATTCCGTGATGGAAGGCGATGTTCTAATTGTAATAGGAGACTAAAGCATGGAACATTCCGGTAACTTTCTGACATTTATTTCGGAGCATCTACAGCAGTTCTTCACTTATACAGCTTTTGCAAATGTAACTGCAGGTCACATTGTAATGATTTGTATCGGCCTAAGCTTTATTTATCTTGCGATAGCGAAGGAATATGAGCCTATGCTGCTTATCCCAATAGGGTTTGGTATTCTCGTTGGTAATATTGCATTTTTACCTGGGCTAAAGATTGGAATTTATGAATCTGGCAGTGTACTTAATTATTTATATTTTGGCGTACTTCAGGGTATTTATCCACCATTGATTTTTCTTGGGATTGGCGCCATGACTGACTTTTCAGCCCTGATATCCAACCCTAAACTTATGCTTATCGGCGCGGCGGCGCAACTTGGGATCTTTGGCGCTTATGCCATAGCCTTGCTTCTGGGTTTCACGCCGTCAGAAGCAGGTGCAATCGGAATTATCGGGGGCGCTGACGGCCCAACCGCTATTTTCCTTTCATCAAAACTTGCCCCTGAATTGCTTGGAGCCATTGCTATTTCAGCATATTCCTATATGGCGCTGGTACCGGTGATCCAACCTCCCGTAATGCGATTACTCACTACAAAGAAGGAGCGCCTTATCCGCATGAAACCACCGCGTAGTGTATCCAAATTAGAGAAAGTCCTGTTCCCGATCATTGGAATGTTGCTCACCTGTTTTATAGTTCCTTCGGGTCTTCCATTGCTTGGTATGCTTTTCTTTGGCAACCTGCTTAAAGAAAGTGGTGTAACCAAACGACTTGCCGATACAGCAAAAGGACCTATGATTGATATCGTTACCATTCTCATTGGACTAACAGTAGGTGCTTCAACTCAGGCAACAACCTTTTTAACTGCAAAATCAGTAGGAATCTTCGCGTTGGGAGCTGCCTCCTTTATTATTGCAACCTTTGGGGGGGTTATGTTTGTAAAAATCTTCAACCTGTTCCTTAAAGAAGGCAATAAAATGAATCCGCTGATCGGTAATGCCGGTGTATCTGCGGTACCTGACAGCGCCCGTGTTTCGCAGGTTGTGGGACTTGAATATGATAAAACCAACCACCTGTTGATGCATGCTATGGGACCCAATGTGGCCGGAGTTATCGGAAGCGCGGTTGCGGCTGGTATCCTGCTGGGATTCCTTTCTTAGTCCGGAAGTGGAAGATTGGAAGAATGGAATGATGGAATGCAGCCTGGCGGCTGACAAGGATGGAAGAATGGATTGGTGAAATGGTGAAATGGAATCCGGCCTTCCGGCTGACGGCTTGTTTAAAAACGGAAGGATATTGCGGTTTAAACCCTGTATCTCATTTCTCAACCCATTCTTCCACTTCATAAAAGGCCTTACTAATTAAGTCCCAAAAATGATAGAACGGAAAAACATAAACAGGGGGTTTAAGAAGTTGCGGGTATGGAATGATGCAATTGAATTATATATTCTGACTTGTAAGCATTTAATTCCCTTTCCTTTTGAGTTAAAAAAAGTTTCAGCGAATTGCATTGATGCAGCCCATAGTATCAGCAGGAATATTGCCGAAGGCCACTCACGAAAGAGTTTGAAGGAATACCTCAATTTCTGCAATATCGCGCTTGGATCTTCGGGAGAATACCATTCCTGCATTTGTAGTTTTCAAAGAGCCGGTCAGATTACTTGCGAAGCATTTGAAGAAATTGATGAACTGCATTTCAAGATGGAAAACGAATTAATACAATTGATCAAATCGTTGCATCTAAAACAAAAGGAGGGAACCTGGGATGACCAGATCTGAAATGGGTGAATGAAAGAAGGCAGAATCCAGTCAACCGGCTGAAATGGATGGGTGGATGGATGATTAGAATGATGGAATCCAGCATGCTAAAAGAGAGCCCTATGGCAAAAAGCATCTCCGGATCATTCCAAAGATTTCACGCTCTCTCCATTTTTTCATTTTTCCAATATTCCAATTCTTAAAAGTCTTTATATTTACCAAAATTCCAAACCTTCAATAATGCTCATTATCGGAATTGCCGGAGGCTCCGGTTGCGGAAAATCAACCGTAGTTAAACAAATCATCAAGAAACTGCCCAAGGATTCAGTAGCGGTAATTCCACAGGATTCTTATTATAAAGACAACGGGCATATGAGTCCTGAAGACAGGGCGAAAATCAATTTCGACCACCCATCTTCCATTGAGTTCAACCTGCTGATCAAACATCTTGATTCACTGAAGGAAGGTGAGACCATTGGAATGCCTATTTACAGTTATCTTACCTGTGCCAGGGCTAAAGAAACGATTCCGGTTCAGCCGAAGGAAGTAATTATCGTTGAAGGTATCCTCATTATGTCGAATCCACGCCTGCGCGAACGGATGGATATCAAGGTGTTTGTTGATGCCGATGCCGATGACCGTCTTATGCGCATTATCCGGCGCGATATTGAAGAACGTGGGCGTTCTTTCTCACAGGTACTCGAACATTATGAGAAATTCGTAAAACCCATGCACCTTCAATTTATTGAACCCACCAAGCGTTACGCCGATATTATTGTACCCCAGGGCGGTGCCAACCATGT
>JAAXUD010000166.1 GCA_013336205.1 Lentimicrobium sp.
TGTCCATTCTCATTAAACAAAATACTGAATTGCCGGTCTTCAAAACTAAATTTTGCTTCATAAGCAAGCCCTGAACTTCCTGTCTGAAGATATAGCTTCTGATGACTTCGTCCCGGGAAGTGCTCATCAAGGTAAGAGGTTGACAGGGTGGGGAATTTCTCAGAAGGAATACGATTTTCTCTTTCAATCTTTTGGGCGCAAAGGCTTAAACTGATCGAAGTCATTAATATCAGGATGACAGAAAAATGTTTAACTCCGTGTATCGGCATTGCAGTGCTTGTTATTATGCCTTCTAAACAGTTATTTTTTAAGAAAGTTCAGAACCAGGTTCAGGTCGAAATCTTCTTCTCCGTTCAGCAAAAGACATTCAGAAATTGAGGATGGTAATTGCCCGTAAATTTTATGACTTTTCCAGATGTGTAGGATATACCATGCGGGCTCGGCTCCCCAGCGCAAATCAATGCGTTTTCGCCTTATAAACTCTTTTTTGCTTAATTTGATAAAAATTGACTTGTTGTAAAATGTGTTAATATCATCCCGGTTAAAGGCAAACAGCCCTTCCACAATAACTGTCTTTCCGGATTGTATGGCGCGTTCAATTTCAGTTTTCAGATTATCCCAGTCAATGGCTTCGGGTCTTTCCCAGTCAATGTGCCCTTTGATTCCGGGAATAGCTGATTCATCCGGAATGAAAGTGTCCTGATGAATAACGATAGAATCTGCAATAATGCCGTTAAGTTTATCAGCCAGGAAGGTTTTTCCTGATCTGCTTACACCTCCTATACCAATACAAATTGGTTTTTTAAGCCTGATTTCGGGTGTTTCTATGTTACTATTCAGCATTAATACACTGCCATTTAAATTGTTAGGCAAACATAGGATTAATAGGTTAACTGAACAACAAAAAAAATATCATCAGACTTGTCATCCAAAGAAAAAAAGTCATACATTTGCCCACTCAATTGCCCAGGTGGTGAAATTGGTAGACACGCCAGCTTGAGGGGCTGGTGTCCTTAAGGATGTGCAAGTTCGAGTCTTGTCCTGGGCACTTATAAAATCCGAAAAAGATCGGTAGCAGTCGAAAGACTGCATTTTTTTGAAATCTAATTTTTTTTCGCCCGGATGGCGGAATTGGTAGACGCGCTAGTTTCAGGGACTAGTATACTTATGTATGTGCAGGTTCGAGTCCTGTTCCGGGCACAATGAATTTTATAAACCGTTTGTAAATCAGTGATTTATAAACGGTTTTTTGTTTTCGCTCCTTTCAATAATCATTTCTTTTCAGTTAGTTCCTTTACATTACAGACAAAACATTATTGTCTTTTCGTTTACTAATTGCAATATTTGCTTATTTCTACTGAATTTCGATTCAATCACCATTTGCTTTTTCATTCTAATCCTTTAGTCTTCTTGTTAGAAAGAGATAGGGGCCTGCCATATGGTGTTTGAATATCTTTTCAGGATCATCAGGGTAGTTCAGGTAATACTCTTCATCCGCATAAAGCACAATGGTTGAACCTGTTCTTACATAATGGTTTGCAAAAATATACTCCGGCTCCTGGTATCCGGGGAGAGACTTACTAACAAAGTTGCCGGCGACCTCCCCGAGATATTTGCGATAGTTTTTTACTGCCCGTTTGGTTGGCCGGTCAAGTTTTCCATAGGCATAGTTCATTACAATCCTTTTCGAAAAATCCTGCTTTTTAATTGTTTTTTTTGCATTAGAAAAAGGATTAATTGTATTGAAATCGTCAATAGTCTGAATGGAAAGCGGCGTTTCCGGTACCCAATCGGCTGAGTTTACTACATTAAATGCCCATCCTCCGTAAGTCATTGTTTCGTAATCATAGGCAAAATAGAGATTGCCGGGCTTGGGGGCTGCGCTGCTGTATGTCTTGAATCTGATGTCTCCGGGAAGTTTTCCTGATTTTTGCAGATTAAGCAGGTAAGCCGTTAAAAGAAATGAAATTCCGCCACCCTGGCTGTGTCCGGTAATGATTATATTCCTGTATCCTGCTTTATAGGAGGAATCGATCTTATTCAGTACCCCTTTTGATATAAACCCGGTAGCCATCAGCCAGCCGACATGAACTGCTGCCCTTGGATTGTCGGCTAACTTGTATTCGAATTCCTGATCATTTGTTAACGTAAGTTTTCCTGAAGCCGGGACCATAGCCGCATAAAAATTCTCAAGCCAGCTTTCACTCTTACCTGTGGTTCCTCTTATACTTATCACAGCTACGTTTCCGCTGTCAGCCCATAAATCCCAGCGATTATCAAGACCGGTTACCGGAGACCTGTATATTAACCTGAAATGATCAGGAACGAGCCTGGGGTTCAACCAGGGAGTATCAGAAACACAGGTCGCAATTTTTAACATCTCCGTATATTCAATTTTATCGAAGCCTGGTTTCAGGCTATTCCCCTGCGATTTTAGTTCGCCCGGCAAAATAATAAATGCTGCCAGTAAAAAAATGAAAACCGGTTTAGTAGACATAATAAATGATTTGTTTTTTATAAATTTAGGTTTGAAAGCTCAGTAATCTGCATTGAAATAGAATCTGTGCCTTAAAGGTAAATAAAAATCAAGCATAAGACAACCTGATTTTATTTATTGAATAACTTTGGTTCTTCGAATTTGTTAATAGTATAGAATTCAGAAGAAATATTATAAAAATACCAGGGTGTTAAACATGAAAAAATCTATCATAATTTCCTTAATCTTCCTTTGTTTTGCGCCTTCTCTCCGGGCACAGATAAATGGCAACTTCATTTTTGACGGAATTAGCCGTTCATGGATTGTTTATCTGCCGGATGGCTATACGCAGGGGCAATCCTTGCCTTTATTACTCGCTTTACACGGTTATACCCAGGATGGCCAGTCAATGATGCAATTCAGTAATTTTAATTCAGTTGCTGATACCGGGGATTTTGTCGTTGTATACCCTGATGGGGTAGATAATTCATGGAATGTTGGATTTGCCGGTGGTTCAACAGCCGATGATGTAGGCTTTTTATCAGCCTTGATCGATACATTATATAAATATTACAATGTGGATTTAAACAGGGTTTATTCTACCGGTTTCTCTAATGGAGGCTTTATGAGCTATCGCCTGGCCTGTGAAGCAGGCAACATAATAGCGGCTATAGCTCCTGTTTCGGGGACAATGACAGATGGTGCCTACAACGGATGTATGCCATTCAGGCCGGTTCCTGTCATGCACATTCATGGAACCAGCGATTTTGTTGTTAGTTACAATGGGGGTTTTGGTAATAAGTCTGTTGACCAGGTTATTGGTTATTGGACTGATTTTAATACTTGTCCGGAAAACCCTGTAATTGAAAATTTGCCGGATATAGTGGCTGAAGGGTCAACGGTTCAGCGCTATACCTGGTCTCCATGTAGAGAAGGAACAGAGGTTGTGCTGCTGAAAGTGATCAATGGTGGTCATACATGGCCGGGATCAACAGGGACTACAGGTATTGGTATTACAAACCGCGATATTGTTGCCAGCCAGGAAATCTGGAATTTTGTCAAGCGTTTTCAACTACAGTCACCTACAGTAATAAATGAAATAGTTTCTCAGGATATTGTCATCTATCCAAATCCTGCAGCTAACGGGCAACTTAATATTGATTTTCCTGAAATTCCGAAAGGTGGGAAAGTTACCATTCTCAATTCTGATGGCAGAGTAAGCCTTGTTCGCATAATACCTGATGGATCACAAAGAATCACAATTGATATTTCCATGCTGGGACAAGGATTACATCTGGCAATAATTTCAAGCGCAGGCAAAAGCTTTTATTCCAAATTCGTAGTGCAATAACAGCCATTGTTTATTGGCTTTCTTTTCAATACACCGGTTTGTTAATAATCCGGGATCTTAATTTTTATCATTTGGCTGATTGATCATTACCTCGTCGATAAATAGCCATGCTTTTTCTCCATGTCCTGCATGGCCCTCAGGGCAAACACCCCGGTTATGGACAATAATCTTTACAAATCGGGCCTTGGTGTCAATTTTCACCTGATTAAAATCAACTGTAACAGGTTCATTTACAACAATCAGGTCAGGTTTTAAACCTCCTGCCGGTAAATAGGTATTGCCATCAGCAGAAAGCAGGATTTCAACATCAGTGGGAATGAAAATCCAGTTTGACGGATTGTGAAGAAAGCCTATGTTTATGTTGCTGATGTCTGATTCTTTTCCAAGGTCAATAACAAGACCGGCGTCTTCTCCATGAAAACCCAGCCAATCATATCGTAAGGAATTGGGATGCCCTCTTAAACCATCGGTCAGGCTTGAAGAACCGTTTGCCGCATATTCATTACTGTATTTTGTATTCAGATCCGGGTTTATTCCATAGCCCTCATGCACAAAGACTTGCCGGCTTGTTTTGTTTCCGGCTTGTTTCCCATCCATCCTGAGTTCCGCATGAATTTCAGCAGTTTCTTTGATCAGAAAAGGCTTTTTATATTTTTTAAATGATTTTGGGGATTCAATGTTTCCGATGCAATAGTATTTGGTGCCCAGATTATTGTCACTTTCCAGAACCACTTTCCGGTTTTTTGAGATTGAATCATAAACTGTCGTTATTATTGCATTATTAGAACTCTTGCTGAAGTTTAAATCCAGAACACTTAGCCGGTTAAAATGCCGGTTCAATTTATAGGTAAAGTTATCCCAATTCCTTGCTTCACGTGGCGACCAGTTTACTTCTGCCAATGCAATTGCCCTTGGAAAAGCCATATATTCTGCCTGCGCTGAAGTTGGAATATATTCAGTCCAGAGATTTCCCTGTGAGCCAAGTATATGTTTAGCTTCATTTGCATTAAGCACTTCAGGAACAGGCTCATAGTTGTATACTTTTTTGAGTGGATTATAACCCCCGATAGCCAATGGTTCACCAACCGGACTTGCCTGGTAATGATCAAAATAACAAGGTGTTCCGGGTGTCATAATCACATCGTGTCCCATTTTTGCAGCGGCAATCCCGCCATCGATTCCTCTCCACGACATAACTGTTGCTCCGGGCGCCAGACCTCCTTCCAGAATTTCATCCCAGCCTATGATTTGCCGGCCATTGCTGTTCAGAAATTTTTCTATCCTGGTAATGAAATAGCTTTGTAATTCATGCGGATCTTTCAAGTGTTCATCGTGTATCCGTTTCTGACAAAGCGGGCAGGCTTCCCACCGGTTCTTGGGGGCTTCGTCGCCTCCGATATGAATATAGGTAGATGGGAAAATGTTCATTACCTCGGTCAGCACCTCTTCAAGAAAGGTAAATACCTTTTCATTCCCGGCACAATAAATATCATCAATAACGCCCCATTTAGTCCAGACTTCAAAGGGGCCGCCTGTGCAGGATAGTTCAGGATAAGCTGCCAGCGCTGCCAGGGCATGTCCCGGCATTTCAATTTCCGGTACAACATTTACATAGCGTTCGGCTGCATAAGCTACAACTTCTCTTGCTTCCTTTTGGGTGTAGAAGCCCCCGTAAAGCATGTTGTCATCACCGGCATTTCGTCCAATAGGTGTACTGCTTCGCCAGGCGCCAACTTCTGTAAGTAAAGGATATTTCTTAATTTCAAGTCTCCAGCCTTGATCTTCAGTCAGATGCCAGTGAAAGTTGTTGATTTTATACATCGCCAGCAGGTCGATGTATTTTTTTATAAATTCGACCGGAAAAAAATGTCTGCATACATCAAGGTGCATTCCCCTGTATTCAAACCTCGGATAATCAAGTATTTGGCATGAAGGGATTTTGTAACTGCTGAAACTTCCGGCTGGATTTCTGTCTTCCACTTCGTCCGGCATCAACTGAAGCAATGTTTGAATTCCGTAAAATATTCCTTTTCCGGTATTGGCAGAAATTACAATCTGCTTTTTATCAACGGTGAGTTTATAACCTTCTTTCCCGGTTTCATTAATTTCAGAAAGTTGCAATAAAATAGAATTGACCTTCTGTTTGCTTACCCCGGCATCTTTGCTATCAGTAGGTTTATTTAATCGTAGTCTGCTTTCTAGGAAATCGGCAAGTTTTGATAGTTCTTTTGATGTTGAAGCGGTTTTTATCCGGGTTGAAGCAGTCAGGGTGAAAAAACCTTTTCCAGCTTCAAAGGTAACCGGCTCAGGAATAATGTTGTGCATTGACTTTTGTCCAAAACTTATTAAATTTATCAGGAATAATGCAGATAATAGGCAAGAACCCGGAAAGCATTTGTTTAGTTTCATTGTTTTTTATTTTTCGATAAGCGAATTCTCCACTTCAAGAGAAAACAGGGAACTATACTTTGTAATTATTGAATGCATCTCCTTCAAATGAGATTCCATCTGGCTCATGAGTCTAAACTGAACTCTTGCTCTTACAAGATTGTGCATCTGATATTTAGTCTGATAATAAATATCGCCATTCAGATAATCAGTCAAAAAACGCATGCCAATAATAAATGTCATAAGAAGGGCTGACTCAGGTAAATAACGGATTTCCTTCTTATTCAGGATAGTTCCGGCAGTTTCAAGGTAACCTTTTGAAAATGATTCAAATAAGCCAATATCAAAACTCACTTCTGAGAGATCCGGCT
>JAAXUD010000167.1 GCA_013336205.1 Lentimicrobium sp.
ATAATCCTGCTCCATATATTGCTTAATCCGGAGATTGCCGATGCCGCTCCGCTGGTGCGAAGCCATTACTTCTGATTCAATATTCCAGTCGGCAGGTATCGTATATTTTTTAACACTGTTGAATTCCGGGAATGACTGAAACCCATATTCGCTCATGAAGCGGGCCTTGTATTTCCGGAAATCGCTGAACGGATGCTGACCATGCCAGACACCCCAGTAATGCATATCCCCTGAATTGTTGTCATAACCAGCCAGTTTATCCATCCCTGCAGAAGGAGAAGAATGCCAGTAAGGCTGTTTGTTGGTATTGGCAGCAACCACCTCCGGAAGAATATGGTGAAAAATGGTATCATAAGCTTTCCAGATTATTTCACGCTGTGCCGGATCATAAACCTGTTTCCAGCCCCAGCCCCGGTCTTCGTGACCCTGGGCCCAGGCAGTCTCCATCTCGTTATTGCCGCACCAAAGAGCAATACAGGCATGATTGCGCAAACGCTTTACATTATCTTCAGCTTCCTGTCTTATACTGTTCAGGAAAGTATCGTCGCCCGGATACATGCTGCAGGCAAACATAAAATCCTGCCAAACCATGATGCCGTATTTATCGCAAAGGTCATAAAACAAATCACTTTCATAAACACCCCCGCCCCATACACGCAGCATGTTCATGTTGGCTTCGGCTGCTGATTTTACAATAAATTCATAGGTTTCAGGTTTCACGCGGGTCAGAAAAACATCGTTCGGGATATAGTTGGCGCCCTTGGCGAAAACCGGCCGACCATTCACTTCGAAATAAAAGCTCTCCCCCCCTCCTTTTACATCGGGCTTTCTCACTAGTTTAATGGTACGCAACCCAATGGTTGCTGATTTACTATCGATCACTTTTCCGGAAGCGGAAAGGGTTGCTGTAATCTTATAAAGTGGCTGCTCACCCAATCCATTGGGCCACCATAGTTCAGGTGAAGGAATGCTCAGGCTGACTTTCTGTTTGCTGACTCCTGCCGCTGATTTAATCTCAGCAGCCGTAAACTGCTTTCCACCGACCAGCAATGAAAGGGTATAATCGCCGGCTACCGAAGTTTCCAGTTCAATTTCAGCAGTTATTGCTGCAACTTTGGAATTAATACTTTGCTGAATCAGCTGCATATCTTTTATGCGGGCATTGTCCCACGATTCAAGGTAAACCGGCCGCCAGATGCCGGAAGTCACCAGCCTGGGGCCCCAATCCCAGCCGAAATGGTAGCCGGCCTTCCGGGAAAAAATACTAACCTGGTTTTTGCCCATCCCTCCAACTTCTGACTGATCGTTTGAAGCAGGCAGAGGGAAACCAAAGATTTCCTGCTTTTGCATTCCTTTTAAAACCGGAGAAGTAAAATATATACGGATCTCATTCTGACCTTGCCGCAGGTGTTTTTTGACATCAACAGTCCAGGTAATAAACATGTTATCGGCCATAAGCAACTTAACATCATTTACATAAACATCGGCCCAGGTATCGAGTCCTTCAAAAACCAGCCTGATATTTTGCCTGTTCAGTTCCGCGCTGCTTACATTGAAAGTTGTTTTGTACTCCCAGTCAACTTTATCAATCCACTGAACACCGCGCTCATTCAGTCTATAATAGGGATCTTCGATCTTTCCGGCAGCCATCAGGTCGGTATGAACAGTTCCGGGAACAGAAGCCGGCATCCATTCGTTCGTGGCAGACTGTCGGAATTGCCAGTTGGTATTTATACTTTTTTGCATCGGCTCAGTTTGCGCAAATAAAACCATCACCGGAACCAGAAGAACTAAAAATAGAAAGGCTTTTTTCATTGATGATATTAATTGTATAAAGCAATGTTAACCGGTACGAATTTAACAACAAAACAGCCAGAAAGTGTCTAAAAAGGGATTTTTAACGACCAATACAACAACTGAATTTGAACCAAAATACAATGACATATATTACAAATAAAGTCACTAATCTGATATCCAGAGAATTAAATCTAACCAAATATAAATATAACTTTAAAAAAAGAACAACATTTTCATTAAAAAAGAGCCTGTGTAATCAATTGAATATTATTTTAGGCCTCGCAAACATGAGCGCCTTATTATGTGTCGGTTATTCCTGGTTTTAGTATTACATTTTTTTTCAGCCAGAGGCATACTCAGGGCAATATTACTCCTTGTTATACTATTGAATATAAGCAATATACAAAGCCAAAACCAACATATTGAACTGATTCCGGCTGCTAAATCGACAAATCTCCCTGAAATCGATATCAACTGCCTGGTTCAGGATAGTGCCGGGTTTTTATGGATCGGCACCTGGAAAGGCTTATTCAGGTACGATGGCCGGAAAGTTGTCAATTTCTCCCAGCAGTTCAGCAGCAAAATAGGAAGAAAAATATCCGCCCTATATCTTGATAACGAAGGGAAGCTGTGGATTGGCACTTACAGCGAAGGCCTTTTTATCTATAACCCTAAAAATCAGCAAATCATTTCCTATGAATCCATCAATAATATTAAAACGGGAAATATTATTAACATTTCGGGAGGGAGCGATAATAAAGTGTTTGTAGCTTGTTATGAAGGTGTTTTTACTTTCGATTTATCAAAAGCGAAATTTGATCCCCAAACACTGGTCTATGCTGAATCGGGGAATAGTTACAGGTTAACCATGGCCTTCGAGGATTCAAAAGGGAGTCTGTGGATAGGATCAGATCAGGGATTATTACGATATAACCGAATTACAAAAAAAATTGAAAACACTTCTTTTTTAAAAGGCATTTATATCCACAAAATACAGGAACTTGCCAATGGGTGGATCGCTGTTTCAAGCATTAAAGGAACTGACATGTTTGATGAGATCAATGGTGAAATCATGTCGATGAATTCAAATCCGATTGCATCAAATATTTCAGTTGAAAAAGGAGAATCCTATGCCTGTCTTATTCCAAAATCGCAGCCTGATCAGCTTTGGATTGGACTTCCCAGTGGATTGATGATTGTGGATATAATAAGCGGCTCTATCATTTCCAGGCCTGCATTCAATGCAGGAAAGGAGAATATAAGTTTCAGGGTTGAATCTCTGTTTGAAGATCGGCAGGGCATTATCTGGGTGGGTACGAACAACGGCCTGTACAAATATGATCCCAACCACAAACCATTTAATGTCAGGACATTAGGCGAGAATACTTTGGGTGTTGTTTCGCTGGCTCCATCCGGAAAAAATTCCTTTTGGGCGGGTACAACAGGAAAAGGAGTTTACCTGATTGAACTGGGCAATAATGGACAACCCATTGCTAATCGCAGACTTTTAATCAACAAAGATATTCATAACAGCCCCCTGAAAAATGACATATTCAGTATGGCCAGCGGTTTCAATGGGGATATCTGGATCAGCACCAAGGGGAGTGGTATTGTACATGTTAAAAAATATGCTGTCTCCGGAAACGATGTGATCGCATTGGCAACTGAAGAATACAATGAAGCAAATGGCCTGGCCGACAACCATGTAATGACATTGTACCGCGACAGTAGAGGTATATTATGGGGTGGTTGCTGGTCGAACGGACTAATCTGTTATTCTGAAGAAACAAAAATGTTTATGAAGCTTAAAGGCAATCTCGCCAGGGAGCTGAAGAAATATCCGATTGTGAAAATTATTGAATCAGGCCCTAACCGATATTACCTTGGTACCAGGGGAAACGGCATGATACAGATTGAAACCAACAGTGCCCGCGATTCAATTGTAAAAATGGATAAATTCCTTAACAAGCCCGGCGATTCAACGAGTATCTGTAACAATTTTATTTCCGATTTTGTTATTATGCCGGGCAATAACTTATGGATTGCAACTGAGGATGGCATTTCGATTCTGAAAGCATCGGATAATAAATTTACAAACATTGGCCCCCAGAACGGCTTACAAAGTGCGGTAGTACAATCTATTATAGCAGTCTCCTCTGACGAATTATGGGCCGCCACGGAGAACGGGCTTAGTAAGATTATCCTTAGAAATGGCATGCCGGAGCAGATACGTAATTATAACCATTTCGACGGCCTTGAAATATCATTTTTCAACACCAGCTGTTCAATGAAAAGTGGAAACGGATGGTTGTACCTGGGCGGAAAGGAAGGTATCTGTTATTTTAATCCCTTGCAGATCACCGATTCAAAATCATCTCCTTCAGTAGTGATTACGCAAATAAGTCTCTTTAATGAAGTGCTGGTTGCAGGGCAGGAATATGAAGGACTGCAGATACTTAAATATTCCTCCTGGAATTTGAATTCCATTAAACTCAGATATTTCCAGAATACGCTCTCTTTTTCGTTTTCCGGAATGGACTTCAGTGCCCCTGAAAAAATATCATATGCCTATCAAATGGAGGGTATTGACAAAAACTGGATCTATACTTCCACTCCCGAATGTTATTATCCACGTTTAAAACATGGTAAATATACCCTGAAAGTAAAATGTTCAAACAGTGATGGCATCTGGAATGATGAAATAACTACGCTCGAAATAAAGATACTTCCCCCCTGGTGGTATTCAGGATATGCGTATGCTGTTTACTTCCTGCTTTTTCTTGTAATCCTGTATTTTTCATACCGGCTGATCACCTACCGGCAGCGGCTCACCATCAAACAGATGGAGCAGCAGCAGGAGATTGAAATGTACGATATGCGCATGCGTTTTTATACCAATATTTCACACGAATTCCGCACTCCGCTTACCCTGATTATGGGCCTGACAGGCCGTTTACGCATAAATGACGATCCGGAGAAACGTGCTGATTTTTACGAAAAAATTGACCGGAATTCCAAAATATTACTCAGGCTCATTACCGATCTGATGGATCTTCGCAAAATAGAAAAGGAAGAAATCAGGTTAAGGCGCGATTCGATTAATCCATCCCAGTTTTTCAGGCAATCTTGCGAAAGCTTCGTAGATCTGTTTTCGACAAAAGGACTGGAATTTAAGTATACAGATAAAATTGCCGGAAAGGATGTCTTTATATCGGGCGACCCGGTCAGACTGGAATCAATTGTTTATAATCTGCTTTCAAATGCATTTAAATACACCAACAAAAACGGCAGTGTAGAAAGTGAGATAAGTCTGGTGACCAGGCCATTTAACCAGAAATCAATTTTCCAGTTCAGATACCGTACAAAAGAGTCGCGCGAATATCTTGCATTCAAGGTAATTGATACAGGAATTGGAATGACCCGATCGCAGGTCAGGAATATTTTCAATAAATTTCAGGGCAACCCGACTCAGATTTTATCTGAATCATCTTCAACGAGTTATGGGATAGGATTGTTGTTTACCAAATCACTGATTGAACTTCATCACGGTTTCATTGAAGTTGAAAGCGAAAATAACAAAGGCACAACAGTGAGTGTTTACCTTCCATGCACTGTTAATGCGGCTAACTTACCAGCAAATGAAATACCGGCCAGTGAAAGTATTCTGTTAAATAGTCCGATACACGTTGCAAATACCCTGAACGAAAAAATCAGTCGCAAAGGAGATGAGAAAATTATCCTCGTAATTGACGATAATCAGGAAGTGCGAACCTTACTCAGGGATATACTTTCGCCTGTTTACCAGATTGCGGAAGCTACCGATGGACTCGAAGGCTGGGAAAAAGCCGCAGAAATAGTTCCTGATCTTATTATCAGTGATATTCTTATGCCAGGGATGGATGGTAATGTACTATGCGAAAAAATCAAGAGTTCAAATCTTACCAATCATATACCTGTTATATTGCTAACGGCGCTTCCCACCTCTGCCGACCGCATAAAAGGGCTGAAACATGGTGCTGACTCATACATTCCCAAACCTTTTGAAGCAGAACACCTTCTGGTACGAATAGAAAAGCTGATCAGCTCGCGTAACCTTCTGAAAGAGAAATACATGAAGGACTTCCTCGTAAAACCAGAAAAGAATACCGAACCCGAGGCAAATCCTTCATCTGAATATATTTCGAAGATTAAAAAATACATCGAGCAAAACATTACCGAACCCGATTATGATGTGGCTGATCTCTGCCGCGATCTGGGGACAAGCCGGATGCAGTTATACCGCAAACTTAAAGCCATCGTTGGGTATTCAGCCAACGAACTGATCCGTAAAATCAGGCTGCACAAAGCCGCGGAACTACTCCTGCGCGGTGACCTGAATATTGCCCAGGTTACTTATGAGGTTGGGTTTAGTGACCTGCAGTATTTCCGTATGTGCTTTAAAGATGAATTTGAACTTACCCCTTCGCAGTATATCAGGGCAAATACCAAAGATGAGGGACAAACTGCACAAAAAATTGATCCTTTTGATCAGGAATAATTTTTTATCAGCCTTTTTGTGAGACTTGCAATCAAGAACCACTTAAATTGGCTGGCAGGCTGCTGTTGAGTCAGATTTCATTCATCTACCTTACGAACAACTATAAAGTACTGATTCCTTTTTTCTTTACATAGTTTTCCATCCTCCCCGCCGATTAGTTTGACGCCTGAATTTTTTGAATCAAGCCGGGATCGTTGAATGCTGCTATATTATGTTGGTGATTTATTATACACTGGAATATATTCC
>JAAXUD010000168.1 GCA_013336205.1 Lentimicrobium sp.
CAAACGACTAACAAAGGCGGGCCTTTTGCATGGCCTGTCAGACAGCACGATGGTAGTTATATTACTGTCGATCGCTCGGAAGAAATGATCAGGAAGATTCAGTATCTTGGGATAGATGCTGTAATCAACATTGGTGGTGATGGCTCTCAGCGGATTTCACAGGCTTTATTTGAAAAAGGCCTGAACATCATTGGTGTTCCCAAAACGATTGATAACGATCTGTCTGCAACAGATGCTACTTTCGGATTTCAGACTGCCATTCAGATTGCTACTGAAGCTGTTGACAAACTGGTAACTACTGCAGCCAGTCATAACCGGGTTCAGATCCTTGAGGTTATGGGCCGCGACGCCGGCTGGATTGCATTAAATGCCGCTGTTGCCGGAGGTGCTGAAATTTGCCTCCTGCCGGAATTTCCTTATGATATTGAGAAAGTTATGGAACGCATAGATCAACGCTTTGACAAAGGGCGTGGTTTTGTAAATGTTGTTATTTCAGAAGGTGCCCGCAATATCAAAGGCGAAATTACAAGTTCAAAAAGCAGGGAAATCGGCTACGAAAACGTGAAACTCGGAGGCGTTGGTTTCCGCTTTGAAGAGGAACTTAAAGAAGCAGGTTGCGAGCATAGTATTCGAACAACTGTATTGGGGCATTTGCAACGTGGAGGTATTCCTATCGCTTATGACCGTGTTCTGGCAACTCAATATGGTGTTAAAGCTTTTGAACTTGCGTTGGCAGGCGAATTTGGCAGAATGGTTTCTTATCGTCACCCGCATATAACCTCAGTTACATTAAAAGAGGCAATTCAGAAACCTAACCTGGTTGATCCTGAAACAGCCCTTATGAAGACTGCCAGAGGTGTTGGTATGTGTTTTGGAGATTAATTTACCTGAAAATGGATAATAAAAAATCCCGCACCAGTCTGGCTGCGGGATTTTTTATGTAATACATGCCGGGTTAGTTTAACTCTTGAATCATTTTACAATGAATCTTTCGGTTAAACCGCTTTCTGTAACTAAAAAGTAAAATCCGGATCTGAGCATACTGACATCAGCCAGACTGCAATCTGCGAATTCAAGCAATTTGCGGCCAGACAGGTCATGAATAGAAAAATTCATGCTTTCACTAAGATAAATTTTGCCTTCAACTACCGGATTTGGCCAGAATGTCAATTTAGAAGCAGGTTTATTTTCTATACCAACCAGACTGTTGGAACTACCAGGTGTCGGCGCATCAAAGAATTTCCATTCAACAGCCGCATCGGTGATCCTTCCCTGCGAAATATCTGTTGATTGAACAGAATAAGTGAATCCATCCAATAAAGCATACCCGGAGGCAGCATTGTCAAAAAGCCCGATTTCCTCAGAGTCTTTGTCAAGCTTGTAATTTGTGTGCAGCGGACCCTGTTCTGGCTGGTCATCGGCCCAGATCAATAAAAAAGAACCTGCTTCCATCGTGATATCTGGAAGTGCCCATTTTTGAGGGTTTTCCAGGTTGTCAGTCAGGTATTTATCGCCAAGCCATACGGATGCTGAACCTGCATTGTAGAGTTCAATCCAGTCTTCATACTCACCATGGTCGTCGGTAATGGTAGAATTGTTGCTGGCCATAAACTCATTGATATACAGATTATAGCTATTTCCGGAAGGGATTGTATACGAAACCGGGTTACATGGTTTAGTCGAAGTTTGCTGATTTTGATCTGAAGCTGATATTGAAAACTCAACAAGTGTGTTGCCTGCCTGTGCGGGAATTGAGGCAGCAAAAATCCTGTCACCGGCTACTTCATCTCCATTTTGTCCGTCATCATACATTGCTTCCTGTTGCCAGGCTCCATTATTTATATGATACGATAATACTACGGAACTCAGATTTTCATCTTCCGCATAAACACTCACGATCATACTTACTCCTGCAATCGGTGAATTATGGGTTATGTATTTTAAGATGGGCATTGCATTGGTGTTCTCGGCCTGTGACAAGGCGGTATTATTCCGGGTTTGAATGAAAGGTTGAATTCCTATTGGCACATGAGCGCCGGTTCCGGAAGTAAAAGAAGCATTGAAGGAATTGATATCATAGCCATAATCGAGCGGATAGTAAGGGTCATTCACAACATAATCATCCAATTGTGCTTTCAGGGCCGGGAGCGTGTTCAAAAAATCCTGATTTCCGGTGATCTCTTCAATCACTTGCCTGATATAATAAGTATACCATGCCCGATATTCAGGTACAAGCAGTAACCGGGTATAAAGTGGCCTGTTTTCGCCGGTATTCGACCAGTTGTAAATATTTCTGGATGCCCAGTCAATACCAAACCAGTCGATGCCAAAGGTATTGTCGGTATCGTAGGGAATGTATTCAAATAATCCGGTGGCAGTATTGTGATAGAGGTAGAAATTATTTTTATTGAAAATATAACCATCCCAGTTAGCGGTCAGTACATCAACAGCGGCAATTTTCAGGTAATCCTGTACATTAAATACTTTCTCGAGTTCACAAGGCAATTCTTCAATTGCGGTGTTATTCAGAATGTCGATTAAGTTGGCTAAATCGGTGTAATCATCTGCTTCTTCGTTGGTTTTTAGTTCATAGGTGCGGTGGTCGCCTGACATAAATTTGTATAATTCCGGATCAGTGCCTCTGTAGGTAAGGTCGGCCGGATACAGGCATTTATAAAGATTCCCGTCGTTATTGCCAAAATAGGTGTCTGCAAATTCTTCATCTATGTGCTCACAGTTCAGGTAAAGTCCGTAATAATTGCCATTAATATATACCTGAACATGATTTGCCCTCGGGCCGGCAATCTCAGCGCGCTTTGTAATATCCCAGTAAAGCCTCGCTCTTACGATGGAAGGATCGTTGTGTTCCCCGTTCAGGTTCATTTTTTCAACACCGTAATATTTACGTCCCTGAATAAAGGTGTTGAAAGAGACTTTAAATGATTTCTTGGCGGAATACCTTGAAGTATTACCTCTGAGTCTGAAACCGATATCCCATATTGTATCGTGCACATTGCCGTTGTCGAAAACAAAATCAGCATGAAACTCCATATCACTATCAACGTTCTCGTAAATCCAGTTCAGGGTGTCAGGGTTGATTATTATATCGACCCTGGGAACAACACTTTTTATGTAGAGTTCGCCATCTGCAGGAAATAATGGCTGAGCTTTTGTTTCATAGGAAATTGTAAAACCAGAAATCAGTAGCAGAAGTATAGTTAGCCTTTTCATAGTTATTGTTTTTCAATCGATTAATAAGTGCCATACAAAGGTACAAAAGATTAACACCTTGATCTAACCGGGCCTGATTATTTGTAATTTGAGGTTAAGATGTCTCAACTACGTTTTGTTCTATCCTGGTTGGTCTATTCCAATATAAAAAGAAATAAAAAGAACCATCATCCCGACAAATTTCAAAATGGATTGTTAATAGGGCATATTTAACTAATCAATGGCATTAAACATCCCGAATACAGAAAGTAAAAGAATAGTAGTGATAGGTGCAGGCTTTGCCGGGTTAAAGTTTGTAAGAGCACTCAGAAAATCTGATTATCAATTGGTTTTGATAGATCGCAATAATTTTCACCAGTTTCAACCCTTGTTTTATCAGGTAGCCACAGCGGGCCTCGAGCCAAGTGCTATTTCATTCCCTTTAAGGAAGATATTTCAACAGCAATCCAATCTACACATCCGGCTTACAGAAGTGCTGAACGTGAATGTTGAGGAAAAACTGGTGCATACAGCCCTGGGCGATGTAACTTATGATTATTTGGTGATTGCTACCGGGGCCACTACCAACTTCTTTGGTATTAAGCCAATTGCAGATGCAGCTTTGCCTATGAAAACTGTAGGGGAGGCCCTGAGACTCCGGAATACCATTCTGAAGAATTATGAAGCAGCCCTCACCTGCGATGATCCTGCTGAAATTGAAACACTGCTTAATATTGTTATTGTAGGAGGAGGGCCTACGGGGGTTGAGCTTGCCGGTGCATTGGCTGAAATGCGATCCTATGTTCTGCCCAAGGATTATCCTGAATTGAATTTCAGGCAAATGAAGATTTACCTGGTTGAGGCATCTTCTTCACTATTAGGAAGTATGTCAGCATCTTCATCCCGAAAAGCCACACATTTTCTTAAACACTTAGGTGTCAATATCCTTACAGGTATTCAGGTTACTGGCTTTAGTAACGACCAGGTGCATCTCCACACAGGTGAAAATCTTAAGGCTCATACCGTGATCTGGGCTGCCGGAATTAAAGGCGATCTGCCCGAAGGCTTACCTCAGGAAATTAAAGGCAGAAGCAACCGCTTGATCACTGACGAATATAACAAGGTTAAAGGTTCCGATTCGGTTTATGCTATCGGCGATATAGCTTTTGTTGAGCAGGCATCAATACCGAACGGACACCCCCAGGTTGCTCAGGTGGCGATTCAGCAGGCAGCTAACCTGGCCGCTAACTTTAAAAGAATAAGCAATGATCAGAAAATGAAGCCTTTCAAATACTTTGATAAAGGTTCAATGGCCACTATAGGCAGGAACAAAGCGGTTGTGGATCTTCCCTTCTGGAGCTTTCAGGGATTCTTTGCCTGGTTGGTATGGATGTTTGTTCACCTCATGTCAATAGTTGGTGTTAAGAACCGAATGCTTATATTTATAAACTGGTTATGGAATTATATGACCTACGACCAGTCGCTCAGGCTGATTATGAAACCGGGAAAGGGAAGTGCATAGCAAAATGGACCTGGTAAAACAGGTTGAGGTTGAGGTTGAGGTTGAGCCTGCCTGGATGAATTACGGCAGTTAAACCTGACAAATCAAATTTAATGGTACATTTATTTAGCCTGTTACCCAGGGTCAAATATCCGGAATTATACTACCATGATTCCTGAGTTAACGGCTGACCCCGGCTCATCTCCCAAGCTTTAACCTGACCGGTTCCCCATTAAGTTTTATTCTTTATTGAAAATATAGCGTGATTAATTTAAAAATCCTAAAATAATTATTGTAACTATATGCTTTATAATCAGTGATATAGCTATAGATTTATAAAATTTTAACAATTTTGTTTAATTTATTTAAAAAATAATTAAACAAAAAAGAAACTTGCTGGTTTATTTATCGTGTTTAACAAAAAAGTTAAAACTTTAAACAAATCTAAACCATGAAAACAAACTTTTTAAAATTCAGACTGGCAATTATTGCCATAGCAGCAGTAACCATATTTGCTTCATGCTCAAAAGACGACACAGACGATCAAATGGATTCCAAAAACATAGTTGAGGTTGCTTCGTCCAATGCCGATTTTTCAATTCTCGTTCAGGCACTTGACAAGGCCGGACTAGTTTCAACGCTCGAAGGCGCTGGTCCATTCACAGTATTTGCTCCAACCAACGAAGCTTTCAATGCGCTTTTTGCTCAATTGGGAGTTTCTGGTATCAATGATTTATCGGCTGAAACACTTAAGCCAATTTTGCTTAATCATGTTATTTCTGGTAGTGTAAAAGCCATGGACATCACCACTGGTTATGTTGAAACCTTTAATAATTCAGCTCCGGGTGCAAATAATGTGAAGTTGTTCATCAACAAAGGCAGCAATGTTATGGTAGATGCCAGTAAGGTGGTTACCGCTGACGTTATGGCTTCAAATGGCGTTATTCATGCCATTGATAAAGTAATTCTTCCTCCAAGCGTGGTAAGCCATGCTATCAACAATCCTAATTTCAGCATTTTGGTTCAGGCAGTTGTAAAAGCAGGTTTGGTTGAAGCACTCAGTGCTACGGGTCCTTTCACAGTATTTGCGCCGACCAACGCTGCTTTCAACGCACTTTTCGCAGCCTTGGGTGTTTCCGGAATTGATAATCTTACCGCTGAACAGCTAACTCCAATCCTTCTTTACCATGTTGTTTCAGGAAATGTACTGGCTTCACAGGTTTCAACTGGTGCAGTACCTACTCTCAAGGCCGGCAGCAGCATTAACATTGTGGCCAATACTACTGGCGTAAAATTAAACAGTAATTCCAATGTAGTTGCAACCGATGTACAGGGTTCAAATGGTGTGATTCATGTAATTGATGCAGTGTTGATTCCTTAGTTTATTTCTGATTAATTTTAAAAGCCTGCCGGTCAAAACGGCGGGCTTTTTATTTATTTAACTACTATAGTCGAAGCTGCACCTGAGTTTTGATCACTTTCCGGGATTATTAAAGGAAAGTATCAATGTTGTTTTCGTAAATAAAAATCAACTTTTATTCATTGACAAATGGCTCTATTTCCGTTCTTATAAGTTTATAACCAGTTCCGTTGAGATGCTCTCCATCTCTTGAATAACGACTATCCATTTTATAGTATTTATTTCTGAATACATTGAATAAATCAATGTAATTACAGTTGTTCTTCTCAGCGATCGATTTAAGTTGTTTGTTTATGCAGATAATATCAGAGTTTTTTACCTGAATGATGTCTACAGGTAATATACTTAGAATGTAAATTGATGTTTCTGTCGAATTGCTGCGTAGTTTGCCAATAATCAGATTGCAATTATATATGATTGAATCAATTGGTTTTCCTAAAATCAGA
>JAAXUD010000675.1 GCA_013336205.1 Lentimicrobium sp.
AACCGCGGAAACGGCGTCACAATCGCCTGCGGCGCCTCGACAAAACAGATGTTCTTGTAGTACGCCATATCCGGCTTGGATTCAGATCAGAAAGATGCTGATGGAAATGCAAGGTTCCCCAAACTGGCAGAAACACGGTGTTAGAAAAAAATATACGCAATTTCTATAACAATCGAGGCCACGATGTCAGCAACGAGCGTACCGACGGACTTGCAGGCGTGATGCGCGACGAGCGACGCGGCGGCAGTTGGCCGCTGGATTTTGGGGTGAAGTGCGAGTGAAAATCTCTGGATTTTGGTACTTTTTCTGAAGACAATCATACCGAGCCGGAAAGCGACTCGTGAATTACTCAGAGAATCGCGATGAAAATAGACGATTACGAAAAAGAGTTGATGGAGCTGGAGGAAAAGGGCTTTGATGGATGCGGCCAAAAACACTCTTCAAAAAAAAACTGCCAGGTAAGTTGATTTATTTTTTTTCAGGCAATCCTATTCGTGATAAAAAATTTGCAAAACGCAAATTCAGTTGTTCTCTAAAGAGGGGTGAGACTTGACAAACATAATTACTTTTCCTGTGCTTTTTCAGGTATTCAACATTTACCGTAAAATAATGCTTAAAATCTATAACCGAATCCACTATATTAACACCGCCAAATTCAATATAATGATATCTCGGGTTATTATTATTTTGAATTGCATTAATTAATGAATTGCCTTGAATACATTGCATCTTCATACCCAATTCGCTTAAATGCTCTCCGACTTTAAAATGTTCGAAATTATAAAGCGGAGCCACAATAACTGAAATTAGTTTTTTATCTTGATTTTTTAAACTGACACCAACCTCTGAATCCCATTGTAGATCACAATCTTGAGTAAGCACAACAACATAAGGAAAATATATTTTGGATATAGCAAAAACACCATTATCCTGAGTAGCGTACTCCAAAAACTCTACATCTTTATAAATATCTCCTTGAGATATTCTTGAAAGTTTACGCTTTAGATAACCTACCGTCATTGTATTAGTTTTGTTTTATACTCCCTACGATACGGCTTATTGCTTTTATGCTCAGATTCGATTTTAGTTCTAATTAGTTCAATTTCTTCTTTGTAGTTCTCATTTTTTAAAATTTTCTGAGAAGAAGAGGTGGTTGACTCATTTGAGTTATAATCAGGAATTGAAATCCTGTAAATCCCCTCATTGTTATTATTCATACTTAATCCTCCAATGGCTTCATAATTTTCCTAAGCTCTTCAGTAATCACCTCTTCAAATGACTGATTTAATTTATCATGAAATCCATCAAGAATCCCAGGAACTTCTGATTGTTCAATCAGACGATTCGTATACATATCAAAATCAAGTGTATATTCATTGTTTTTTATCGCCGCCGGATAATCAGGATTAAATACACCAAATTGAAATCTAAGAAAATCCTTACCATAATTAAATTCAAGAACATGAAAAGCTCTTGATACATCCTTCTCATTTGTTGCAATTGAAAAAATTGAACTTAACTCTGGCCTTAAATACTTTTTCCAATTTTTCGATTGTGCACCATTCCATGTAATAACATCTATATAGCGCAAACCAAGACGCTTCAACATGATGGTTGGATACGATTTGTATAAAACGTCTAAAACCGACAAAAAATCTTCTCTGAGTACTTCGTAGTGCTCATACTTATTAAATTCAACAATTAAATAATTTGGCGAAATAACTAAATTTTTTAGCCGATCGTTCCCGTAATATCTCCATTCTTTAATTTCGAGATTTCGACTTGTAGTTGTATCGGGACTAATCAACAACTCCCTTCCAACTATGGTCTTCTCTTCTTTTAATGGAAATCTTTTACGTACACAATCATATACTGCCGAACTCGGACCTTCTGATAAAATTGGCAATTCAGAATCAAAATCAACTCTAACAAAAACCTGTTTCAAATAATCGTTTTTATATTTTTTCCTATTTTTGACAGATGAAATCATGTGACAGACAAATAAAATATTTACTATACAGTTACTTTACAGGATAATTTAATAAAAAAACAAAATAAAATAATAATATTCACCACTAAAAAGCATATCGTAAAACAAAAAATATAGATTATGGTTAGACTCATAAACACAAAAAAGCTGCCCCGGCAAACAATACCGGGACAGCTTCGATACACTGACTATCCAATCAATCCCACTCAATTCCCCATCATCATCGCTTCGACGTCGGCTTCGACCGTTCCAATCCCTTTCAAATTGAACTTTTCGATGATCGCGGCGGCGACGTTCGGGGTCAGGAACTCCGGCAGTGTTGGGCCGAGGCGGATGCCTTTGACTCCGAGGTAGAGCAGCGCCAACAGCACCGTGACGGCTTTCTGTTCGTACCAGGCGATGTCGTAGGAGATCGGCAGGTCGTTGATGTTCTCCAGTCCGAACACCTCCTGGAGTTTCATGGCGATGACCGCCAG
>JAAXUD010000676.1 GCA_013336205.1 Lentimicrobium sp.
CTTCCGATCTTGAGTGTACGGACAACCTTACGCGTATCTGTAATAATGGCTTCCTCTGAATCAGGAAGTTTAGCCAGAAAATGGCGTTCTATTTTAGAAAACAGGGTTAGCTCGACTTTTTTAGGATCAATCATCACAAATTTTACCTGCGATGGATGTTTCCTGTAGAGAATAGAGGTAATGATTGCATTAAGTCCTACCGATTTACCTTGCCCGGTAGCGCCGGCCATGAGGATATGCGGTAATTTGGTGAGATCGGCAATGAAAGGTTCGTTTTGAATAGTTTTGCCCATTCCGAAAGGAAGATCATATTTTGTATTCTGAAACTTCTCTGAACCCATGATTGATTTCATGGAAACTATTTCCGGTTTTAAATTCGGGACTTCAATTCCGATGGTTCCCTTGCCGGGAATCGGTGCAATAATCCGGATACCCATCGCCGCAAGACTTAGTGCAATGTCATCTTCCAGATTTTTAATTTTAGAGATTCTCACACCCGGGGCAGGAATGATTTCATAGAGTGTAACTGTCGGACCGATGGTCGCTTTAATCTTGTCAATCTGAATATTATAATTGGCAAGCGTATCTACAATGCGGTTCTTGTTTGCCTCGAGTTCTTCTTTCTGCACGCTTACTGAAGTGGCATTTCCACCATAATCATCAAGCAAATCGATACTTGGATATTGATAATCAGGGAGGTCCAGCGTCGGATCGAATTCGGTATCAATTGTATAATGAATTGGTTTAACAGTTTCTTCTTTTGAATCCTCAATTGGTTGCGTGGGCTCAATCGTTAATTCAATTTCTTCCGGCTTTACTTTCTGAGCTGGCTTTATCACATTAACAAAGGGCGCTTCATCCTCTTCATCCTGGAAACCGGGCTTTTCAGTTTCAGGTGTTTGTTTTTCGTCGTGACTTATTGAAAATTCAACAGTATTGTACTTATCCTCAGGCAAACTCCCATAAGTGGATTTTATATTGGGTTTGCGCTTTGAATTATTCATACCAGCTAACTCACTGTCATCATTCAAAGCCTCATCCTCATTCGCTGCCTCTGGCCTTTTGGGCAGTTCAAGCGGCATATTGAATGCGAAAACAAGGATGGCTATCAACGAAAAAATCAAAGTAATGGCAGTTCCGGTTTTCCCAAGCAGACCTTCAAGCCAAAGAGCGCTTTGATAGCCGGTAACTCCACCGAGGACAGCGAAATCGGTATTAAAAAATATAAAACCAAGGGCTACAGGTAGCCAGATAATACCAAGTAATGAATTTCGGATAGTTCTCCAGACTGGCAGAATGGCTATTTCCAGGGCCATATTGATTCCGGTAACCAAAAGCATGAGGATTAGCAGAAAGGCAGCAACTCCAAAACCTTTTTTTATGAGCAATATAGATAAGGCTGCGCCCAGACGACCGGCCCAATTGCTGGCTTCTATGTCTGAGTCAAATAAAATACGGTTAAACGAAAAGGTTGAAAACAAATCATCCGCTCCCCATTGAAAATAAAGGAACAGGTAAGAAGAAAATGCGAATAGCAAATAAATAGCAAACAGAATAAAAAAGACACCGGTTATTTTTTTTCCCCGTCCATCGGCGACCCATGACGGTAACCCAAAGGAACGGTTCTTTTTACCGGACTTCTTGTCGGGAGCTTCATCGAATTCATCCCGTTGTTTGTTTTTTTTGAGGGTATTCCCTTTTACTGCCATGTGCAGGTATAATGTTAACTTGGTTTGCAAATGTACTAAAACCGGATGATTCTGATTAAACTGTCATCAAGGTAATTCTTGAAAAGAGTTAACAGTATCAGCCGGCATCGGAGCTTCTTACAGGAAGCAATTGTTACCGGGATTGAGCGAACTGAAAAGGAAAACCGCTCAATTCAGGTGTATTTTATTGTCCTCCTCCGAACATTTGCCTGAGTTCGTCAGGTGTCATTTCTTTGTAACCTTCCGGAATTTTAAAATCGTTTTTTGATACTTTTCCTTTTTCAACACTGCCGGCAATCATCAGCATACTCATGCCCTGCATTTTATAACTGAACTCCATTGGGATTCCTGGTAAAGTACGGTATTCGTTATCGTAAAATACCTGGTTATTTCCTAAAGCTTCTGTAAAATAGACAGTAATAGGTGAACTCATGCTTTTTTCATCACCAAAATGGATTTCAGCTTTTTTACAGATAAGGCCGGCAATCTCTTTCGTTTCAGAAGTAATGTTCACAACCGGTTCATTTTCAGAAGCCAGGTCAGCCATTTTATCAGGTTTCACCGCAATCTTCTGCCCCATGAGGTCGAGCAGAATCGTTGTGGTTTTCTGATCTGAATCGAGCAAGATTACCTGGCTAACTGAAGCCATATTCATGTCAATCCTGGCTTTGTTACCATCCAGCGACAACTTCATCGCCTGCGGAAGCATCGCTAGTTGCGTTGCTTCCATTTTTGATTCAGGGTAGGTAATTTTGT
>JAAXUD010000169.1 GCA_013336205.1 Lentimicrobium sp.
AGAGTTCAAAAGTCAAATATTTCGCGTTCAAGGCAACACATATGATATCCGACTTCCGACCTCCGACCTCAAGCATTCACCCCTCCATTATTTCTTCGGAAACCACGGGATAAACGCACTTGTCCTCCGCACATATTCCTGGTAACCGGGTTTAGTGGTGTTCAGTGTTTTTTCGAGTAAGGCAACGCCTGAGACTTTGATTATTAAAGCCGTCATTAAAAGTGTTCCCAACACCGGCCAGTAACTTCCTGCCGAAAGGCAGATGAGCGCATAGCCGAACCAGACTGCGGCATCACCAAAATAGTTGGGATGACGCGTGTAATGCCAGAATCCGGTGTTCAGCACCTTGCCTTTGTTGGCCGGATTGGCTTTAAAACGGGCCAGTTGCATGTCCCCTCCAGCTTCAAATACAAAACCAATGATCCAGATTGCTATCCCGATAAAATCAAGAATTCCGAGACTATCGTCCTGATAAAACTGAGCGCCGAGTAATGGGACCGAAATAAGCCACATCAACACGCCCTGAAGAAGGAAAACTGAGAAGAAACTATACCACCAATAGCGGTGTTCGCCAAAGTCTTTCCTGAATTTCTGGTAGCGGAAATCTTCGCCTTTGCCAATATTTCGCCATGCCAGGTAAATGGACAGACGCAGACCCCAGATGGCAACCAGGGTCATTAGCAGGATTTTGCGTGTTTCGAAACCTTCGGTAAAGATGAAGTAAACCGCAGCGGCCACCACAAATCCAAAACCCCAGAACAGGTCAACAATACTTACGTTCCTGATTTTGATGCTGATCAGCCACAGGATTGTCATCATCAACATAATTGCTGCGAATGCAAACAGGTAAATTTGAAAAAATGTCATACTATACTTTTTATTTAAACATTAAGGCAACAGCTGCAGTGCCGATACCGGCATTGGCGCCGATTACCGGCGAAATATTTACTACTGCCACAGGTTCTTTGCCTGTGAATTCTTTCATGTTGCGCGAATACCAGGCCGCAGCATCGGGGTTATGGGCATGAAGAATGATGCAATTCCATATTTCCCTGCCTTTTCTTTCGGTCCGGAGGTGCATCATGACTTTCTCCATATTGGATTGCTGGCTGTAGGTTTTACCAAAAACAAACGAGGCACCCTGCTCATCCATAGAAACGATTGGATTTACATTCATCATTTTCGCGATAAATCCTTTGAAGGGAGAAACCCTTCCGCCACGCACCATATATTTGAGTGTTCTTACGCTCACATAAATTTGCGTATCTCTGACCCATTGTTGAGCCATTGCAACAATTTCATCGTGCGTATTGCCGGCTTCAATAGCCTGAGCTGCCCGCAGAACGATCAATCCAAGTGCCCCTGATAGATTTTTGGAGTTGATTACCGAAATTGGTTTGTTCAATTCAGCGCTCACCGTTTTTGCCGCTTTCTGACTGTTGAAGCAGGTTCCGCTGAATTTATCGGTCAGGTGAATGGCTATGATGGAATCGTAACTATCTGAAAGCCGGGTGTATAAATTGACGAATGACTTTTCATTGATCTGTGAAGTTTTTGGGAATTCATTTTGACTATCAAGTAATGAATAAAACTGCGCGGGCTGAATGGTTATTTTATCCAGGTAATGGCTTTCACCGAAATTAATATTGATCGGCAACATGTTAACCTGATAATGATCCATCAGCTCCTGCGGCAAATCACAGGTAGAGTCGGTAACCAGCGCTATTTTCCATTTGCGGTTAAAAATGGCTTCGCTCTGGCGTAGCATATCATCAGCCTTGTGAAAAGTCACCATGCTGATATCATTCAACTGCTGAAACATATCAGCCGGATTACTGGTGTGGATATGAATGTGCTTGTTTTTCTCGTTACCGCCAATTACAATCGAGTCTCCATGCTGCTGAAGGATTTTCGTCAGGGATTTCTGATCAACAGCGAGGTTTTTCAAAATACCTTCGGTGCAATATCTGAATTTTACTTCTTCCGGAATATGATCATTGTTTGACGGCAAGATGAGGACTGCTGGTTTAGAATGTAATAAAGTTCTGATACTTCGGGTTTTAATAAGATCAATAATTCCCTCGATAAAAAGAACAAACGCATTGGCACCTGAATCTACCACATTGGCCCTGGAAAGAACGAGCAGTTGGGTTTTAGTGTTTGCAAGCGATTTTATCGCCACATCCTGAGACCGGATCAGCAACTGGTTGAAATCAGTGATGATTTCGCGGTGGCTGTATATAAAATCAGACCATTCCCGGATAACGGTAAGCATGGTGCCTTCTACCGGGTTGGCCACAGCATCATACATGTATGGGATTGATTTTTTAATGCTTTCAGCAAACTGAGGAATGTTCAGGCTGCTCAGATTACCGGCTTCTTTACTAATTCCATAAAGAAACTGGGCAAAAATGATCCCGGAGTTGCCGCGGGCATTGGTCATGGCAGTTTCTGCAATCAGGTCGGCCGTGATTTTGTAGGATTTGTGCGGATGAATGGAATCGACCACAGATTGTATGGTGGTGGCCATATTGCTGCCGGTATCACCATCATTGACCGGGAAAACATTTATTTTGTTCAGGTATGCCTGATGTGCAAGAATATTCCTGGCACCTGCAATAAAGGTGTAGTATAACCTGCGGCCATCAACTTCTAAAACTGGTAGTGTGTTCATCTTGCAGATTAAAATGGTGTCCGAGCCAGAAACGTTTGAAATTATCACCTGATGTATACAGAGCAATTGTTGCGTACAAGCAGGTAACGAAGTTACCTAAAATCATGATTGAAATTATCCATAGCAATGCCGTAATCCATTTCTCTTCGCGGTAAAGTACCCATGCCGAAAATAGAAAGAAACCGATGTATACATCAATTAAACTGACTTTTCCCCATGCCATCGAAAACAGAATACTGCCTTCTTTGAAAAAATCACCTGCAATAAACCCGTAGGCAAGTGTGAAGAACATGATGAATGTTCCTGTAATTGCAATTGCTTTAGCTACTTTCATGGCATGAATTGTTAAAATTATGCATTTCAGGTAAATGTTGCATAAACATTGTCTGAACTGACGAATAAACTTAATTTATTTCTTCATCGAAGGTAGGCTGAAAATACGGAAAACATTCATCATTAATAGCTGTTTTAATTGATATTTTTCCGTTGGCCTGATCTGCCGTCATCTGATGGTTTATACAGGCTGCTGTTCAGATTGTTTTTTACAGACACTATCTGAACAGTGCACTCTTCTTGTCAAGAAGGGATAGATCTTCGGCAGTAAGCGAGAATGTCATTGCCCCGGCATTCTCCTTTGCATGAGATTCTTTGGTAGCACCAGGAATGGCCACCACCGTTTCGCCATGAAAACTAATAAGCCAGTTAAGTGCGATCTGCGAGGAAGTAACCCCGTATTTGATTGCGAGTTCCTGAACCGTTTTTACCAATGGCCTGCTTTTTTCAAGGCCGGCAGGTTTGAAAGGCGAAGAATGTTTACGCATGCCGATGTTTTTTAACAATTCCGGGTTATCGTGGAACTTCCCGGTAACCAGCCCCTGCGCCAGCGGAGAGTAAGCGATAATGGTAATCCCTAGCTCTTTGGCGGTTTGCAGTATTCCGTTCGATTCAATTTTCCGGTCGAGCAGGTTGTACCTCACCTGGTTGGAAACCAGCTGAATGCCGTGCTTCTGAAGCGCTTCCCAGGCAGATCTCATTTGTTTGGCCGAAAAATTACTTACGCCGACATACCGTATCTTGTGTTCTTTTACCAACTCCGCCATGGCTTCCATTTCGGTTTTTTCGTTTGAGAAACCCCATGGCTGGTGAACCTGGTAGAGATCAATTGGGTAAGGTGCAAGGGCCTCAATCCGCTGATCAATTGTTTTAAGGATATTTGAAGCTGTTCTGAACATAGGCCACCATTTGGTAGCCACTATGATTTCACCCGGCTTTTTACCAATGTCAGAGAGAGATTCAGCCAAAGCTCTTTCAGAAGCACCATTGCCATATAACTCAGCAGTATCGAACCAGTTGATGCCGCCTTCCAGCGAGATTCTTACCATTTTTTCAATAAGATCGTCTTCCAATTTAGGCCAGAATTTTCCGGCCATATTTTGTTGTTTACTGAACTGCCAGCAGCCCAGGCCGATCGGAGTTATCATCAGCTCGGATTTCCCAATTGATCGGAGGGGAAGTATTTGTTTCATAAGTATTCCAAATAAATTTTTGAAGTGAAATTTTACTTTTTCGCTTTTATATTGAACAGGATTTAACCTTTTAAACCGTCCGTTGAAAACAAAGCAGTACTGGGATATAAAAGTTTGATAATGAATCCTGTAAAGACTGCGAGCAGGATCATTATTAATTAAACTTTAAGTGAAGACATTCCGCCATCAACATGAAATACCTGTCCTGAAATCCAGCTTCCTTTTTCCGAAAGTAAAAACTCAGCCATATCAGCAATATTCTGCGTTGTACCGGTTTTTTTCAATGGATGCCGCAGGGCATTGGCTTCACGTTTCTGATCAGTGTTTAACAACGTAGCTGCAAGCGGTGTATCGGTTAAAGAAGGGGCGATGCAATTTACGCGAATCTTTGGAGCAAATTCTGCTGCCAGGGCCCTGGTTAAACCTTCAATGGCACCTTTTGATGCCGAAACCTGCGTATGAAATGGAAAGCCTGTTTGAACCGCAACCGTTGAAAACATAACAATGGAAGCATTTTCAACTTTTTTCAACCGGGGCATTGTTGCCTGAATTATTTTTATAGCGCCTGTAACCTGAAGGTTATAATCAGCAACAAAATCAGCTGGTTTTATCCGTTCAAAAGGCCTCAGATTGATACTACCGGGACAATACACCAATCCGTCCAATGATTCGGTTAAGAAATCTAGCGGCATACTTTCGTCAAGTACGTTCAGATAATGATAATCAGGCGAACCAGTATTTGTTTCAGGTTTTTTCTTGAAGTAAGTGGCAAACACTTTGTGACCGGATTCAACCAATTGTTCGGCAAGTTTTTTGCCGATTCCTGAGGATGCTCCGATTACTAAATAAGTTGACATTTTTATGTTTGTATTTAAAAATTAATAACATTGGTAAGGAAAGCTAGTCAGAGCAATTTTTATTGCTGGTTCATCTGCGCTTCCCAATTCACTGTAACTATGATTTCGTTTCTCCTGTCAATTAATTGGAAGGGTGGATTGTATCCTAAAAATCTGGCATTTCCATAAGCGGTTATTCCTTTTTCTTCAAGGATACTATGAAGCTTATCGGAATAGAATTGGAGATCTTTATCAGATGCAAATCCACTAAATTGAATTACAGCAACATATTCGTCTGCGGTTTTTTGAATGATCACATTGGGATCATTGGGTTTTGGCAGGTTTTCTTCAGTGTATGCCGATGGCATAACAAAGCTCATGCTCGAAACCGAATCATTGATGTCCATATGAACAGGCGAAGTCATTGAAATACTGGTATTCGTCTCATTGCCACCAAAAATATAGCCAGCAAGTTTACGAAATCCCGGACCTGACAGATCTTTGTATGTTTTTGCATTTGAATTAATTGTTGCAAGGGTTGCAGAAGGATAAAATCTGATTTCGAAATCCTTATCTTGAAGAATAACGGTATATTTTTGTTCTTCCGTTTTATTTACAGACATCATCGTGAAAGATTGAAACAGGACCACTATAACAATGGCAATTGCGGATACTACAATAAATGTTTTCATTTTATTATGTTTAAGTAACAGTATTAACAGCTGAAGCCTAAGTATGTTCAACAAAAATAGATAAATGTTAAACAATCTATGAGCTTTTAATCAGAGAAATTGTTTTTTAATTCCCAATAGTCCAGGACTGATCATTCAACGCCTGATGTATCCAATTACAAGCCAATAAAAGACCTGAGACAAGCAAGTAAAAAAGCTGAGTATATTATTGTTTATCAGATGTTTATTCTTATTCTGACCAAAGAAAAGGGCAAAAAAAAACTCCCCGGGAAACCGAAGAGTTTTTTGTAAAGAAATGAAAGTGAAATTACTTAGGAAGAACTACTCCGTCAATTACGTGAATCACTCCATTGCTGCCTTTAAGGTCAGTTGCTGTAACATAGGCGGACTTACCTGATTCGTCGGTGAGTTTAACCTTGCCCATATCCATGGAAGCTGTTAATTTTCCACCACTTACTGTTGTTAATACAACTTTGCCTTTACCTTCTTTGATGGCTGCAACAACTGCTGCTGCGTCAAGATTGCCGCTAACCACATGATAGGTCAGGATTTTAGCCAGCTGGGCTTTGTTTTCTGGTTTCAGCAAACTCTCCACCGTACCGGCGGGAAGATTATTGAAAGCCGCATTGGTAGGTGCGAAAATCGTAAATGGACCTGCACCTTGCAAAGTTGTTACTAAATCTGCTGCTTTCAATGCAGCAACGAGCGTTGTGTGGTCTGCCGATCCGACAGCGATATCAACAACATTTTTTTTCTGGCCGAAAGCACTTACTGAAGTCGCAAGAGCGATCATTATTACAAATAAATTTTTCATGGTTTATAGTTTTTGATTGTTT
>JAAXUD010000677.1 GCA_013336205.1 Lentimicrobium sp.
TTTCAAGTTTCAGATGTTTTATTTGGGCATGCTTATCGGTAAACTCAGCGACGGCAGATAGATTTTTCAGGCTCAGGCCGCAACTTTCGTCAACACTTGCATTTTCAAAATCAGCCCGGTAACCTTCATTGTCAATTTTGATGTTACGGATGCTGGCATTCAGATTGTTGAAATCCATATGCGCATAGTCGATTCCTTCGGATATTTTTGGCGATGCGTTGTTGTCGAGGCGGAAGCCGGTATTTTCGATTGTGAGCTGATTGGCCGTTATATTCAGGGTCAGAAAAACACTGGTGATCGTCTCGATTTGATTGCCGTTGCTGATGGGGCTAATATTCCCGGAAGCTGCTTCCATAACTTCTTTATCCGCTGCATTCGGGGACATAGCAATAGATACTGAAGTGTTTTTTAACAGAATTTTATCGATACTTATTTTCCGTTTACTGAGGTCGATATCCTTCAAGGTTGCATCAAATTCGCCAAGGTTAACGCGCAGGTCAGTTCCTCCGCGCATATCAAAAAAGGTAGCACGGATATTTTTCAGGTGAACATCATTTACTTTGATTAGCCAGGGCTTCCTTGGTTTCGCAACCGTATCTGGTTTTATATCCGCAGCCGGAGAAAACAAATCAACCAGAAACTGAAAGTTAAAGGTGCTATCTGGTAAGGTCCTTCGGATATTGCCAGAAACATTTTCGAGTTCAAGACTATTAATTGCAACTTGGTTGTGGAGCAATCTGAAAAGCGAAACATCTACACTCAGTGATTGCAGGTATAGCAGGGTATCTGCATTTTTGTCGGACAGGAAAAGATCTTTAATATTAACAGTATTGGGCAATGCGATTTTCAGAGATCCCAGGCTTACTTCGGCACCGGATTTCTCCCTCAGATTTTTAATGAATTTACCGGCAATAAAGGTCTGGACAGCGGGAATATTCAGTACCAGAACAAGAACGATCAGGAGCGCCACCAGTGCAGTGGAAACCCACAGCAGAATCCGGAATATCCGGAACCAGACGCTCTTTTTCTCCTGAATGCTCTCCTCCATTTAAACAGTAACAAATGCTATTCAAATATCGTGATTTCCTGCGAATTTAAGCTAAAGTTATATTTGTTTCAGATGGGAAAGAACTTTCAATTATAAATCGCTCAATCAGGTTATCAATCAATATTAGGAATAAATTCATTTTTTTCACCGGGTTTGTCTTATTATTCATTTTTCCCGAATATTTTGGACAGGGGGACTGCTGAAAGCCCGTGAAGAAAAATGCTGAGCAGCACTGTTAGCACTATAACAGAAATGATGCGCTCGTATCCTTTCATTCCCAGTTCGATGATTACCAGCAGCATATATAGCACCGAAGCTATACCCCGCGGACCGAACCAGCCGATGAATCCGACAGATTTCCAGGATAATTTTGCTCCCAACAGGCTTATGGCTACCGGCAACATCCTGATAACCGTAAGGCTTAATACTGCATACACCAATGATTGCATATCCCAAAATGGATAGGAAAGGGGTATCGTGATCATACCCATCAGGAGGAAAATAAAGAGTACCAGTGCCTGGCTTTCTGCTTCGCCGAAATCATGAAGTTTCTCCCTTACTTCTTTGTTTTGTGCCCCAAGCATCAGACCGGCGAAATATGCCGCGATGAAACCATTTCCATGCACGGTTTCAGCCAGTGCAAAGGCCATCAGGGCCAGTGAAAGCGACGATAATTGCTGAAAAGTGGAATTCATCCAACCTTTGCCGGAGGCCTTATCAACCAGCCAGCCTCCCAGCCAGCCCACCAATCCGCCTATGATGGGTCCGTATACAAACTGTTTCAGGGTAAATATAAGCCAGTAGGTCAGCCCTGACCCTGACTCACCGGAAGACGACAACACCGCGATGCAGACAAGAATCGGAGGAAGCGCTATACCATCATTCAATCCGCTTTCAACATTGATGGTCTGGCGTATCTTTTCCGGAACCAGTTTGCTGGTTACCACCGCCTGACCCAGTGCGGCATCCGTAGGCGACAGTATAAGTGCCATCAGCACCAAAGACCATGTATTGATTCCCGGAAATAATGGAATGGCAATGAAAACCCCTAGTAACATGGTAAGCGGCAGCCCGATCAGTAACAGCCTGAGTGGTATGCTTCTCTGCGTTTTCAATACATTACGGTTGATGGTCGATGCATCGTTGAAGAGTACCAGTACCAGCGTTATTTCGGCCAGTACCTTAACCAGCGGAGCATCTATGCCTTCCCTCAGCGCTTCCACCTGAAAAAAAGAAGCGATGATCCCCATGGTTACAAATGCCATGGGCGCTGTAATCACAGTTTTTTCAAAATACTTTGAAAAAAGACCATAAAGAAGAATCAGCAATGCAGTGAAAACGAAAATCGGATATTCTGTCATGGATTCGTTTGTTTAAGGATTGCAAACCAAAATCGATTCGTTAAGAAAATTTG
>JAAXUD010000170.1 GCA_013336205.1 Lentimicrobium sp.
ATGAAAGATTACGCCATCGAGCGCTTTTACCGCGACCAGCGACTGCTGCAGATTGGTGAAGGGACGTCGGAGATCCAGCGGATGGTGATTTCGAGGTATATCGGTTGTTAGGAGGGACGAGGGACGTAAGAAACAGGGACGAGGGACGTAAGAAACAGGGACGAGGGACGTAAGAATTAGGGACGAAAAAGGGTGACGAGTGGGACGGAATTGAATAAGAGCGCATTTAGGGAAATTATTGTTCATCAATCAACAAAACCAAAATGGAAGATCGTTTGGATGATATCACATTCTACAAACTCTCTCTGGAATTGTGGGATGAGATGTGGGCTGATACTGAAATTCTGATGCAGGATTTCAGAGGAAAAGAAATTGCAAGACAAATGGTCAGATCAGTAGGCTCAATCAGTGCAAATATTGAAGAGGGGTATGGTAGAGGCTTTGGAAAGGAATATCCTCAATTCCTCCGGATTAGCCGTGGTTCGGCAAGAGAATCAAAAGGGTGGTACCGAAAAAGCAGTCACCTTTTGGCTCCGGAAATTATAAGCGCAAGAATTCTGAAACCTGATGACATCATATCTATGGAAACAAAAGCGATACTAACATTGGAATTAAAAACAAGGCACTGAATAGATCACATTGCGACGGAGTTTCCGTCCCTCGTCCCTTTTTCCGTCCCTCGTCCCTAATTATAAATACAAATGAATCAAAATAATCTCATCAAACTCACTGAATCACCAAGAGATGCCCAACAGGGCCTGCCTTATGTAATTTCGCCTGAAAAGCGGGCTGCATACATCAATGCCCTGATGAATGTCGGATTTGATGTCATTGACTTCGGGAGTTTTGTTTCGCCGAAAGCGGTTCCCCAAATGGCAGATCAGGATAAGGTTCTTGCGCTGATTGAGAAGTCGGATAGCAAAGCTAAACTTATGGCAATCGTGGGAAATTTGCGAGGCGGAAAAGAAGCAATTGCGCAGGAAAAACTGGATATTGTCGGATTCCCCTACTCTGTTTCCGATACTTTCCTGCAGAAAAATATAAACGCTGACAATAATAAAGCATTGGCCACGATTGACGGTCTTCTTGATGTTTGCAGGGAGAGTGGAAAAGAACTCAGGATTTTCATGAGCCTTGCTTACGGTAACCCATATGGGGATCCATGGAGCCTGGATATACTGGCAGAGCGGATTGAAATACTTGCCTCCAAAGGCATTTTCACCATTACCCTGGCCGATACCATCGGTGTAGCTACGGCTGAAATGATCGGTGAGGTATATGAATCCCTGCTGAACAGGTTCCCGAATCATGAATTCGGACTGCACATCCACACGCGTCCCGATGAATGGCGCCCGAAACTGGAAGCAGCCTGGAATGCCGGCTGCCGCTGGTATGAGGGCGTGATCAGTGGAATCGGAGGCTGCCCCATGACAGGCTATGAATTGATCGGCAACCTGAATACCATTGATCTGCTGGACTTTCTGAATAAAAAGCAAATACCAACCAGAATAGACAAAGTGGCTTTATCCCATGCTCAAATAATTGCAAATGAAATCCTTAATCAATAATCAGAAGAATGGTCCTGATGGTGATTGTTTGAATGAATCTATAAAAACATCCTATCATAGTTCAAGTCTAAACTTATTAGATATGCTATTGAAAATATACCTGTTGATATCAATTGTACTCCTTTCCTGCTTTCAGTTATTTGCGCAAGACAATGATGGTTTGGCTGAAAGTTCTACCCTGTTTGGTAAAAACAATTCAACAGGAAAATATCTGAATATCAGGGGAATCAGTCTTTACTACGAGACCTATGGTCAGGGTGAACCCTTGCTCCTGATTCACGGAAACGGTGGATCAATCGATAACTTCCAGCATCAGATTCCCTTCTTTTCAGCCAATTACCGGGTAATTGCCGTTGACAGTCGTGCTCAGGGCAAATCGACAGACAACAGCGATTCGCTGAGTTTCGAAATGATGGCCGATGATTTCAGTGTGCTACTCGATTCGCTGCATATTGACTCCTGCTACGTTCTGGGTTGGAGCGATGGGGGCATCAATGGTCTGATGCTAGCCATGCGGCATCCTGAAAAAGTAAAAAAAATGGCCATCACCGGAGCCAACCTCTGGCCCGACAGCACAGCCGTCAGTCCTGTTGATTTTAAGTGGATGGCCTCAGCCTATCAGAAACTCGGACAGCAGCAACAAACGCCGGAAATAAAAAATACCAGAAAACTGATCAGGCTTGACCTGACCGAACCCCACATAACCAGGGATCAGCTGCAAAAAATACAATGCCCAACCCTGGTGATTGCCGGCGACCGCGACATAATCCTGACTGAACATACGGTCTATATCGCCCGGTCTGTCCCGGATTCATATTTGTGGATTTTGCCTGGTTCAGGACATGCAACACTCATAGATTTCAAGGACCAGTTTAACAAAGTGGTCGGTAATTTTTTTGATATGCTGCCCGGAAGTTTATAAATACAGGTGTTTCTGAATTTTTATAGCCTGAAACCTCTGTCCCATCCTATGGTGTAGCTTATAAGTATCCGTCAGGACAGGATAAGTAAACAATAAAATTTTTATTTTTTAACAACGCAACCTATTTCACTGCGATGTAGGTTTTGAGACATCCGCAGTTGAAAGTCTCCCCTTCTGCGATCTGAATTTTATCATAAGCCGGGGAATGATAACTGCCGGTACCGTACCACCCTACCAGATCGTTCATGGATGCACTGCCATTTCCATCTACATCCTTCCACAACAATATGTAATAGTCTCCTGCAGTAATGCCATTTATATTAAATACAGCTTTTACGCCTTCCCCTGCCACTATTGTATATTTGGCCGGATAAACAGTTGAAGGATATTCATTATAAAGGAAAACTTTCGCGCCCGACAAGTCGGCTCCGCCACCCTGAATTTCAGCAATGCCGGAAATCTGGGTAACCGGGGCAGTCACTGTTATGGTCATTTCATCACTGGTTGTTCCGCCATTTCCATCATCGGCGGAAGCGGTAATTTTATACTGTCCTTCGTTTGCCGGGACTATCCAAAAGGCCTGGGTACCGCTACCTGTTACCGTTCCTCCTGTGACCTGATAATTGATTGTAAGTTTATCCTGGTCGGGATCGCTGGCTGCGATGGAAACATTAACAATGCCATTTGCATTGATGGTTGATGGCTCCATTTTCAGAATTACGACAGTTGGTTTCGAATTATCCTCATCCTTTTCGCAGGAGGTGCATTGAAGGATAGAAAAAGTAACAACTGCAATTCCCAACATAAAACTGAGCTTTTTCATGGCTTTTGATTTTTAGGGTTTGTCGGTTTAATTTGTAAAATCCTTTCAAAAATGGGCATTCTCAGAACAGACAATATTAAGCAGAACAATGAGGATGGCTTTTGCTCACCATCTCAGATTGTTTGCCTTGCGTCTCAGATTGAGCGCAGGAAGTCTATTTTCTTAAACTACTTGGGTTCTGGCCGAATTCTTCCCTGAAGGCCCGGCTAAAATGGGAGAGATTTTTAAATCCGACTTCAAACGCAACTTCTGAAACGTTTAAATCGGTTTTTATAAGCAGTTCTTTGGCTTTGAAAAGGCGGAAATTAAGCAGGTACTCGTTAACCGTTCTATCGGTCAGCGTTTTGAATTTGCGGTATAACTGAGCCCGGCTCATGCCGATTTCACTGCAAAGTTCATGAATGCCAAACTGGTCATTGTCAAGATTAGCCTCCATTATCCCGCGAACCCTGGTTATGAAATGATCTTCAGCAGCAATCGCTTTGTTTTCCGCAACCGGCAAAGACTCCATAGTGGCATAGCGCAAACGGAGCAGATTTCGTAACTCTATCAGTTTCCTCAACCGGATACGGAGTTCTTCTTCATTGAAAGGCTTTGCCATATAGGCATCGGCCCCCCTTTCCAACCCGGTAAGCCTGGAAGCAATATCTGCCTTAGCCGTGAGCATAACGATCGGAATATGGCTGGTGCGCTGGTCTGCCTTTAACTTTTCAAGCATGGCGATTCCATCCATTTCAGGCATCATAACATCGCTGAGAATAATATCAGGGATGTATTCCATCGCTTTTCGCAAGCCTTCATTACCGTTGGAGGCTATCTCAAGGTGGTAGTCTTTTTTAAGAATGGCAGTCAGGTAATCCACCAGATCGGGGCTGTCTTCTACGATTAGCAAAATCGGACGTTCTGTTTCGACGTCATATAATTCAGATGATTCTGATTTAATTTTAGCGTGAATCTCCTGTCTATGACTATTTATTTCATCTTTAAAGCCTGAAAGCCAATTCATTTCCTTCATCAGGGCATTGTTAGAAACCGGCAGCAAAACTGTGAAGACTGAACCTTCCCCTGGCGGGCTTTCGGCTATAATATTGCCATTCATTAGTTTAACCAGTTCTTTGGTCAGGGCAAGTCCTAATCCTGTTCCATTTTCATACTGTGCTGAATCTTCTTCGATGCGGTAAAACCTTTCAAAAATATGCGGGAGGTGCTCTTCAGGGATTCCGGAACCATTATCCTGCACCCGGATGAAAAATTCATCATTCTTTTGTGAAGATAAGCCGGTGGTAAGTTGTACCAGGCCACCTTCTTTTGTAAATTTTATAGCATTGGATAATAGGTTGGTTACAATATGCATCATTTTATCGGCATCGTAATCCAATAATAAATGTTCCATTTCAGGCTTAAATATCAGCCGGATATTTTTACTCAGTGCCATTGAACTAAAACTCTCACACAGATACCTGAGTTGAAGTATAATATCCTGTTGAAACAGATGCAAGGGCATGGCTCCTGCTTCAAGCTTTGACAGATCGAGCATCTGGTTTACAAGGTGAAGCAGATTCTGGGCATTTTTCCTGATTTTTTCAGTTCCTTCATCAATCCATTCTGCTGGTTTTTCCTTGATTAGTCTGGCCATCCCAAGAATAATGGTTAACGGTGTTCTGAATTCATGGGTGATATTGGTAAAAAGTTTCGTTTTTGTCTCGTCAAGCTCTTTGAGTCGCAGGGTTTCTGCCTGTTTTGAATCTGCCAGTTTTTTCTTCTGGCTTATATTATTCAATATCAACAACAAAGTATAACCTGCCTGCCAGGAAAAATTAACGGTAAAAAAGAGAAGGTTCTTTTGTGAAGTCATCTCCGGCAGGGGAGATAAGCGGGGCTGAAGCAGCGCTGTAGTGATGAGGGTCGTAAGGTAGGTAACAAAAAGTATTACAGTAAGCCGGTTATTCTGATAACTGGTTGACATGAAAAGGACTGAAATGCCTGAAAAAAGGAGGCCGGCAGAAGTGAGCAATCCACCCATTATGATCATGAAATAAAATGTGACCCAAATCAGTGTAAATTGAATACTGAAAAAAAACCTATCAATGTTTTTCCTGAGGAACGGAAGGATTATCAAGGCGGGAAATGTCAGCGAGAGCAATGCAAAACCATAGTTGACAATGACAGGAAGATCAAGCAGGTAGCCAAGAAGTGTCATGGCCGAAATCGCGAATGCACTTCCCATACTAGCGAACCAGATATTTAACTTCATGGTCAGCATACTCTCATCAATTCCAGGAAACGAAATTGCTTTTGCAGCCCAGGCTTTAAATCCGTCAACACTTGATTTTCTCATAATTCCACTACAGATTTATGGTATAATCAGATTTCAGAACCAGGTAACAGTATAAATTTCTATATTTCAGTTAGCGCGAGAGGAAACAGCTGATGATCAGGGCTATATAATAGTGAGACAGGTACATAAAGATACAACAAAATAAAGCGATGTAAAGCTTTCCCGATGATTTAAAAGAATTTTTCTATACTGCCGATTTTGACTCACAAAATGTTGTACTTTCAAATGCAAAATTCAGTATATGAATAAGGTGGTTAACAATGCCCGCGAAGCGATTGACGGGATTAAAGACGGAATGACACTAATGGTTGGCGGATTCGGCCTTTCAGGCATTCCTGAAAATTCAATTTCAGCTCTTGTGGCCTCCGGAATTAAGGGATTAACCTGTATTTCAAACAACGCCGGGGTGGATGATTTCGGGCTGGGGTTGTTGCTGAAAAACCATCAGATACATAAAATGATATCTTCATACGTTGGGGAAAATTCAGAATTTGAGCGCCGTTTGCTGAGTGGCGAACTGGAAGTAGAACTGATACCACAAGGCACGTTGGCTGAGCGCTGTAGGGCTGGTGGCGCAGGAATTCCGGCTTTTTTTGTTCCTGCAGGCTATGGTACCGAAGTCGCAGCTGGTAAGGAAGTGCGTGATTTTAATGGCAAACCCCATTTGCTCGAGCTGGCCCTTACGGCAGATTACGCTATTGTAAAGGCCTGGAAAGGCGATACTTACGGGAACCTGATTTATCGGCACACTGCAAATAATTTCAACCAGGCGATGGCTACTGCCGGGAAAATTACCATTGCAGAAGTGGAAGAACTGGTTCCGGCCGGCGAATTGGACCCCAATCAAATACACACCCCCGGAATTTTCGTGCAAAGAATTTTTCAGGGAACCGGGTATGAGAAG
>JAAXUD010000171.1 GCA_013336205.1 Lentimicrobium sp.
TTGGATGTTCAATATAGCTGGCAATGAAAAACACAATAGGCATTCTACTCCTGCTGTTAACCACACTGATTTCATCGCATGCCCAAACCACAGCCCGGCATATTAACAGGTCTGACGCACTTACAGTCGCAGGAAATTATCTAAACTTAAGGCATCCGGAACAAAGTCCCGGGACTACAGAAGCTTTAAAATCAGGTGCTGATACCCTGGCCTGGCTGATTCACTGTCTGCCTCAGGGTTTTGTACTGGTATCAGATAAAACTTATCATTCACCGCTAATTGCCTGGTCGGATGAAAGCAATTTTGGCGAGGGTGAAGCCTGGGAAAGTTTCCTTCCTATATTGAAGAAAGATCTCAAATTAAGAAATCAGTTCTATTTACAGAATGAAGAAGAATTAGCTTCTAACCTTGATGAGTGGGCCTATTGGATGAATCCGGTTAAACAAACCCGTCTGTTTGAGCAATGGCCTCCCGAAGGATGGTCTTCAACCGGTGGCTGGTTGTTTACAAAATGGACTCAGAGCGCCCCTTATAATGCGCTTTGCCCCATCGACGGGCAAACCCAGATACGCAGCGTTGCCGGATGCCCTGCTACAGCTATGGCGCAGATTGTAAATTTTCATCACCAACTGAATGAAACCTACTTTTCTGATGCGGATGATTATTATCACAATTTTGGAACAGGAAATACTTACTGGATTGACAATGACTGGGAGAGCAGGGGATTTCCGTCATGGGATCAACTGAATGTTTACCTTGATACCCTGGAAGCTCATTATGAATCGGGCATCACGCTGACCAATTCAGACAAGGCGGCATTAACCTTCGCATGCGGTGTGGCAGCGAAACAGGTATACAGCTCTTCGGGTTCAGGAACTTTTGGTGTTGATCAGGCTTTCGATGCATATATTAGGTTCGGGTATTCCGAAGCCCGTTTGGATGGCCCTTCAAACCCTGACCTGAACACTCAACTTGCCCAAAACATAATGCTTGCCCTCCCTGCACACCTTGCATTGGTAAATCCCGAATGGACTGTTGGCCATAATGTGGTGGTGGATGGGTACAATACCGATGAATTGTATCACTTTAACTTTGGATGGGGTGGCTCGGCAAATGGCTGGTACACAATGCCGCCGGAAGACATTCCGTATGATCTGACCGTAATTGAAGGAATTGTGCTTGATATCAACCTAAGCAATCCGCCTGTTGAGATAGATGACTTAATTACTACCCGGAACAAACAGGTGATGATTTTTTACAACAGAACAGGCAACCTGCAAATCAACTATCCCGATAAAGCAAACAAGGCGCTGCTTACAATCTTCGACAATGCAGGCAGATACGTAATGCAGACCAACCTGAATATGAGTAGCCAGGCCGGAACTATCAGCGTATCGCTTTTGCAATTGCCTGCCGGGATTTACATTGCGAAGCTTGAAACAGAGAAGGGAGTTACAGGCAGCTGTAAATTTATCCGATAAGCATTAATATTCAATGCTTTACAATAGTATCAATCCTTTTTAATCAGCTTTCCATTTTTTATTAACAAAAAAGGTTCATAACCTGTTTGTTTGAACAGTCGGAGAAAAGTCACAATGATGTACTTTTGTAAATCCTCTGTTCATTTACTTCCGGATAAAAAAGCAATATTTTTCCTTTAGGGCTATTAATCAGTATAATGGCCTGTAAAGTCTTGTCTGCCTGTTAGTAACGGCAGAATGATTAATGAAATTGAGCCTTACTAACCAATCCGAACCCTTGGCATGATATCACAAAAAAAAGCCAGACTGATCCTTGAAGATGGCACTACATTTACCGGAAGTTCCTTTGGTTTTGAACGATCTGTTTCAGGGGAGGTGGTTTTTAATACCGCTATGACCGGTTACCCGGAAAGCCTGACCGACCCTTCCTATGCCGGACAATTACTGGTAGCTACCTATCCATTGATCGGGAATTACGGAGTACCTGACGATACCATAATTGATGGCTTGCCCGGTCATTTTGAATCGGACAGGGTTCAGGTTACCGCATTGATTGTTTCTGAGTATTCTGAAAAATACAGCCATTGGAATGCAAAGCACAGTCTTGGCGATTGGCTAAAAATGCACCGGGTACCGGGCTTATCCGGCATTGACACCCGGGCTCTTACAAAAATTATCCGCGAAAAAGGCTCCATAGCCGGAAAGATTGTTTTTGACAACGACGATCCTGGCTTTTGTGACCCGAACCTGGAAAACCTGGTGGCAGGTGTCAGCACTGATAAAGTAATCACCTATGGCGCTGGCGATACCCGCATTTTGCTGGTTGATTGCGGGGTAAAGTACAATATTATCCGTCATTTTGTCAACCGGGGCAACACCGTAATCAGGGTGCCATGGGATTACGATTATTCAAAAGAAAAGTATGACGGACTTTTTATTTCCAATGGCCCGGGCGATCCTAAAAAGTGTGAAGCAACCATTGGTCATTTAAGTCTTTCGCTCAAACAGGACATTCCCATTTTTGGCATCTGCCTGGGGAATCAGCTGCTCGCACTGGCATCCGGCGCCGATACCTATAAACTGAAGTATGGCCACCGGAGCCACAATCAGCCTGTTTTGCAGGTAGGAACCAATAAAGCTTTGATAACTTCACAAAACCATGGTTTCGCCATTGAAAACCGATCACTGCCGCAGGATTGGGAACCCTGGTTCGTCAATCTGAACGATGGCACTAACGAAGGCATCCGGCACAAAAATAAAGCTGTTTTTTCGGTACAGTTTCATCCAGAAGCATCCAGCGGACCGACTGACAGTGAGTATTTGTTTGATGAGTTTTTAGCGAAGGTTGAGGAAGTGAGAGGGACTAAGAGACTAAGAGACTAAGAGACGAGAAGTGAGTAAAGATGCAATGCTTGCGTCTCCTGGCTCCGAAAAGTAAAGAAAATGAGTTCTGATAAAACACAGCATGTAAATGATATCCAACCAGATAAATAACGTACACGTTATTTGAAAAAACTGCAAACCACAACCGTAAATTCCCCGGTTTTTATAATAAACGGAAAAATCAAAGAATGAAAAAAATACTGATCCTTGGTTCTGGCGCTCTTAAAATTGGTGAAGCCGGTGAATTTGACTACAGTGGTTCACAGGCGCTAAAGGCTTTGCGTGAAGAAGGCATTTACACAATTTTGATCAACCCGAACATAGCCACAGTTCAAACATCCGAAGGTGTAGCGGACCAGATTTACTTTCTGCCTGTCACTCCGTTTTTCGCTGAAAAGGTCATTCAAAAGGAGCGTCCGGAAGGAATTCTGTTATCATTCGGGGGGCAGACTGCGCTGAATTGCGGGATAGAACTCTTCAAAAACGGAATCCTTGAAAAGTATGGAGTTGAAGTACTTGGAACACCTGTTCAGGCGATCATCAACACAGAAGACCGTGAAATTTTCGCCGACAACCTGCGCAGCATCAATGTTAAAACCCCGCAAAGCATTGCCGTCACCAGCATAGAAGATGCTTTAAAAGCAGCCGGGAAACTCGGGTTCCCCATTATCGTCAGAGCAGCATACACCCTTGGCGGACAGGGCTCCGGATTCTGCAATAACCTGGACGAATTAAAGATGCTGGCAGATAAAGCGTTTTCCTATTCAAATCAGATACTGGTTGAAGAATCGTTAAAAGGCTGGAAAGAAGTGGAATATGAAGTTGTGCGCGACCGTTACGACAACTGCATCACCGTATGCAATATGGAGAATTTTGACCCACTGGGAATCCATACAGGTGAAAGTATCGTGGTTGCGCCATCTCAAACGCTTACAAACAGAGAATACCATCAGCTGCGCAGCCTGGCAATAAAAATTGTTCGTTCAGTCGGTATTGTCGGGGAATGTAATGTCCAATATGCCCTTGATCCAAACAGCGAGGATTACCGGGTAATAGAAGTAAATGCACGTTTGTCAAGATCATCGGCGCTGGCATCCAAAGCCACCGGTTATCCGTTGGCATTCGTTGCAGCTAAGCTTGCCCTCGGATACGGACTTCATGAATTAAAGAATGCGGTAACCAAAACAACCACCGCTTTTTTCGAACCTGCGCTTGATTATGTAGTAGTGAAAATTCCCCGCTGGGATCTCAATAAATTTATCGGGGTTTCGAAAGAGATAGGCAGCAGCATGAAGAGTGTGGGTGAAATTATGGCCATCGGACGCACATTTGAGGAGGCCATTCAGAAGGGCCTGCGGATGGTTGGGCAGGGCACCCATGGTTTTACCGGAAATACCGACCTTGAATTCCCCGATATCGAAAAAGCGCTCTCTGAACCGACCGATATGCGCATTTATTCAATAGAAACAGCTTTTGACGCCGGATATACAGTTGATCAGGTGCACGAACTTACCCGCATCGACCTATGGTTTCTGGTTAAGCTTAAATCGATCCACGACCTTAGTATACAACTGAAGAAATACAACCGTCTTGAAGATATCACGCCCGAAATACTGCTGCTGGCGAAACAAAAAGGATTTTCCGATTTTCAGCTTGCCAGGTTCATTCTTAAAAATACCGGCAATCTGCGTGAAGATCTGCTTAAAGTCAGGGCTTTTCGCAAATCCTTGGGGATCGTCCCTTACATTAAACAAATTGACACCCTGGCTGCAGAGTATCCGGCACAAACCAATTATCTGTACCTCACCTATTCAGGCAGTACCCACGATATTGAGCCCGAAAAAGACGGTAATTCAGTAATTGTGCTGGGCTCAGGCGCCTATCGCATCGGTAGTTCCGTAGAATTTGACTGGTGTTCGGTAAATGCCCTGGCCACAGCCCGCAAAGAAGGCTACCGCGGCGTGATGATTAATTACAATCCCGAAACGGTAAGTACCGACTACGACACCTGTGACCGGCTGTATTTTGATGAGTTGTCGTTTGAGCGAACCATGGATATTATAGAACTGGAGCAGCCGAAAGGTGTTATTGTAAGCACAGGCGGCCAGATCGCCAACAACCTGGCGATGCGGCTTTTCAGACAAAATGTTCCGATTCTGGGAACATCGCCCGAAAATATCGATATGGCTGAAAACCGGCATAAGTTCTCCTCATTGCTTGATGAATTGAAGATTGATCAGCCACGCTGGCGTGAACTTACTGAAATTGAACAGATCTACCGGTTTGCCGATGAAGTCGGGTTTCCGGTGCTGATCAGGCCGTCATATGTACTTTCAGGCGCTGCTATGAATGTGGTAAGTAACCGGCAGGAACTGGATTACTTTCTGGCACTGGCTACGAAGGTTTCGCAGGAATACCCGGTGGTTGTTTCGGAATTTATACAGAATGCCAAGGAAATTGAAATTGATGCCGTTGCCGATCATGGCGAAATCATCGCTTATGCCATTTCCGAGCACATCGAGTTTGCCGGAGTGCATTCCGGAGATGCGACCATTGTGTTCCCGGCCCAGAAAATGTATTTTGAAACTGCCCGCCGCATCAAACGTATCTCACGCGATATTGCCCGGGCATTGCAGATTTCAGGACCTTTTAATATGCAACTGCTTGCCCGCGACAATGAAATCAAGGTGATTGAGTGTAACCTGAGGGCGTCACGCAGTTTCCCCTTCGTTTCAAAAGTGCTGAAAATCAACCTGATTGAACTTGCTACCCAGGTTATGCTTGGTTTAAAAGTTGAAAAACCGGGCAAATCGGCCTTTGATCTTGATTATGTAGGTATAAAGGCATCACAATTCTCATTTGCACGCCTTCAGGCCGCCGACCCTGTGCTTGGTGTTGAAATGGCCAGTACCGGCGAGGTTGGCTGTATCGGGGAAAACTATTACGAAGCATTGCTCACTGCCATGCTTTCTGTGGGTTACCGGATACCAGAGAAAAACATCCTGCTTTCAACCGGAGATGCACGTTCAAAGATAGAATTATTGCAAAGTGCAAGAATGCTCATCGAACGGGGCTACAATCTTTTTGCAACACCCGGCTCTGCGAAATTTTTAAACGACAATGGTATTCCGGCTACTACCCTATTCTGGCCCGACGATGATGCCCAGCCCAATACCCTTGAATACCTGCGAAGCCGCAAAATTGACCTGGTGATCAATATCCCGAAGAACCTGTCAAAATCGGAATTAAACAACGACTACCAGATCAGACGCTCAGCTGTCGACTTTAATATTCCGCTGATTACCAATGCCCGGTTGGCAAGTGCCTTTATTTATGCCATCTGCAGGTTGAAGCCTGAGGACATTGAAATCAAAAGCTGGGGAGAGTATTAGAGGAAGTTAAAAGTTAAAAGTAAAAAGTCTAAAGTAAAAAGTAAAAAGTAAAACTCAAAGCGATGAGCTGAGCCTGTCTGCCTGGTTGCCCGGGCAATCAGGCAGGCGCAGTCGAAGCTTAGAAAGTAAAGAGTAAGAAATAAGAACAACCCAACAGGTTTTCTTTTTTGTTGGAATAGAGACGCAATGCTTGCGTCTCTGGTCCATCCCAGAATAGAAAAATTTCTTTCCGACGTCAGGCTGGGTGCCCTTCGACAAGGCGGAGTAAAGATTAAAACA
>JAAXUD010000678.1 GCA_013336205.1 Lentimicrobium sp.
TTCGCGGATATAATTCAGTTCAAGCATCTGTTTTTGATTAAGTGGTGCAAAGGTAAGCAGAAATAGGCTAGGGAAGCCTCAAGTAAAAAGTAAAAAGTAAAAAGGGAAAAGATTTGAGCGGTGAGAAAATGAGAACACCTACCAGGTTTTCTTCAAACCTGTTAGATGTAATAAAAAAACTCCCGTCTTTCGGACGGGAGTTGAATTTTTTGCCAGTATATCTGTTGTACAGATTATTCAGCAGCTGTAAGCGGGAGAACAGAAACGTATGATTTGTCGTTTTTCCTGCGACGGAATTCAACGACACCATCTACGAGTGCAAACAAAGTGTGGTCTTTACCCATACCTACATTGAGGCCTGGATTATGAACCGTACCACGTTGGCGGATAATGATGTTACCGGCCTGTGCAGCCTGTCCACCATAAATTTTCACGCCAAGTCGCTTGCTATGCGATTCCCTACCGTTACTCGAACTACCGGCACCTTTTTTATGAGCCATATCTTTTCGTTTTTAGCGGTTAAACATTGATTTGGATTCAGCCTTTTCAGGCGGTGATGGCGTCGATTTGGAGCCTGGTAAGGTATTGCCTGTGGCCGTTCGACTTCTGATAACCTTTTCTCCTCTTCTTTTTGAAGACGATAACCTTGTCGCCACGTAAATGCGAAAGGATTTTAGCCGTAACTACAGCGCCGGTAACCCTCGGCTGTCCAATGGTAACAACTCCTTCGTTATCCAGCAACATAACGTTACTGAAATCAACGGATGAGCCTTCTTCACCTTCAAGACGATGCACGAAGATCACCTGGTCTTTTACAACTTTATGTTGCTGGCCGGCGATTTCAACGATTGCGTACATTTTTTCTTTTTTTGAATAATTAGTTTCCCTTTTAATGGGGGTGCAAAAATAACAAATATTTCTAAACTCCAAACTATTTATTTCGAAAATTTTATAAGTCCCTGGAAATGGAACGATGGAAGGATGGAAAGATGCAAGGTTCGTCGTAAAGACGCGATGCTTCGCGTCTCGAAAGATGGAACGATGGAAGAATGGAAAGATGCAAGGATCGTCGTAAAGACGCGATGCTTCGCGTCTGGAAGGATGGAAAAATGGAAGGATGGAACGATGGAAGATTGAAATATAGTCGTAAAGACGCGATGCTTCGCGTCTGGAATTTTACCCTGAGCGGAGCCAAAGGGCCGCAATCCGCAATCCGCAATCCCTTTTACTTCCCTGAAAAAATCCGGATTACAAACCGGGAGAACCTGTTTTCAGTCAGGCTTTTTGTATTTACCAGCAGCACTCCGCTAATAACCAGTAGTATCCAGATTAAAAAGCCGGCATTGAATTTTTCTCCATCTCCAATCCCCCATAATACAGCCACCACCGGGATAAAATAGGTTACCGAGGAAGCGAAGATTGCACTGGTCAATTGAATTAGGCGGTTAAACAGCATCAGCGCTAGTCCTGTACCCACAATTGCAAGTATGGCGAGGTAACCGATGCCTGCCAGTGCCTGGCTATTGTTGTTAATTGTATTGACAAACGGGCTGAAACCTACCAGATATACGGCAGCAAACGGGCCTATCATAAAAAATGACATGGCTGTAATCGTTATCGGATCAACACCCTGCAAAAAACCTTTAACTGTATTGACATTGATCGCATAAAGCAGGGCAGCAATAATAATCAGCAGGGCGAAGCCGATATTTACCGTGAAATTGCCGGTCCCGCTTACACTTACCAGCCCCATCGCTCCGGCTAACCCGATCATAACCCCGGCAATATTGAACCATTTAGGTTTTGATTTAAAGAATAAGACACCCACCAGCAGCGTAAACAAAGGGGTGAGTGAATTAAGTATTCCGGCCAGTGAACTGTCGATCCCTTTTTGTGCAGCTGCAAATAAAAAAGCAGGGGCTAAACTACCGACTATGCCCACAAAAACAAAAAGTCCGATTAATCTTCGATTGAGTACTTTTAACCTTTTCAGTGCAAAAGGCAACAGAAACAGCCAGGTAATTACAACGCGCAAAGCACCCACTTCACCTGAAGTGAATATTTCAAGTCCACGCTTGATCAGAATAAAGGAACTGCCCCAGGTTATAGCCAGAACAGCAAGGATGAGCCAGGGCAGCCATGGCTTTGATTTTGGCATTTTGAATACAGACTTAAGAAATGGTTATGCATGCTGATAAGGAGGGTAAAAGTAATATTTAACTTCATGCATACGAAGGAATAAAAAAACTGGCTACCCCGAAAATGTTTAACACATTTCAGGAGCAGCCATATGTTTATCTGGATTTTTATATTATGATTGAGAGTAAACCGCGGCAAATTCAGTTGCGAAATGCTCCAGTTTGGTTTTTTCAAACGAAAATGACTTCTGGGCATTGTATTCAGCAGCCATTTTACCGCTCCGCATCGCACTGCCCATTTCTACATAGTTTTTA
>JAAXUD010000679.1 GCA_013336205.1 Lentimicrobium sp.
GAAAGGATTCAGAATTTGCAGCAAATTGTTCGTTACTGGCATCAAATTCCTTTTCGGCTGAAAGTACATCAACCCAGGCTGTTTCAATCGCTTTACGTAATTGGTTGCGGGTATTTTGTTCACTGATTTCAGCGGAAGCCAGATTAATTTTTGCCAGCGACACCTGCGAACGCACCTGTTTCTGCTGAAAAATAGGGACGCTCAGCGTAAGCCCGACTGAAGAGGCCATGTTGTGGTCAAGCTGAGAGGCATACTTCAGGCTTTCGGCCAGGCTGTTGTAATTTGTGCTTACCCCGGCATTCATGCTCAGTGATGGCAGAAATCCGCTTTTGGCAATCTCAATGTCATAACCGGCAATCTGCTTCTGAATTGAGGCGGATTGAATCTCAGGTCGGTAACCCAGGGCTGTTTCAAAAATTCTGTCAGCATCAACAGTTAACACTTTCCTTTCGGCTTCCGATAAATCCGGGATTACAATGGCAAAAGAGTCATTCACAGGGATTTCAAGTAATTGCATCAGATTTACCCTGCTTAACTGCAATTGCTTTTCGGCATTGGCCAGCGTAAGTTTCTCACTGGCCTCCTGTGCTTTAACCTGCAGATAGTCAGCCTTTGAAATTATCTTTAACTCAAGTCTTTCCTGTGCAAAAGCGAGTTGCTCCCGGGTTGTATTTAACTGGTTTTTGCTGTTGGTCAGCAATTCGCCGGCATACAGAACCTGAAGGTAGTTGTCAAGAACCTGCAGACTGATACTTTCGCGCATGGCTTCAACATCCAGTTTCGACACATCATACGCAAGCCCGGCCTGCTTTATCGAATTGGTGGTGCGGTATCCATTGAACAGGTTGACACTGGAATTTACAGAGAATGTACTGCTGTTGGTTCCGGTAAAATCGTAGGAGCCATCCTGATTCTGATAGTCATTCCATATAAAGTTTTGTCTTGCGGAAGCATCAAGTGTTGGAAACCTGGAGGCTGATGTTTGTTCTTTGTTTACCTGCCTGGTGTCGGTTGCCAGCAAGGCCTGCCTGACCTGCAAATTATAATCAACAGCGCGGTTTATGCAATCGCTGAGCGAGTAGGCTTTGGGCTGGGCCTGAATTGTGGCCGCAGTTATAAAAAGTAAAAGAGTAAGTATTAAAGTCTGGATTTTCATTGTAGTTCGGTTTGATGCGGCAAAACTAGTTTGCATCAATCCGGTGTGAAAATCTTTTAGACGGAAGGCCTGTTTTTATCGACTGAAATTATTCTTCTTTCCGGCAAAATTATTTCTATTCAACACTGATAGTCGCGTTCAGCCTGATGTCCTTCGAAGAAGCCCCGATCATAATCCTGAAATCGCCGGGCTCAACAACGGGTTTCAGATTAATATCCAACATCTGCAGCATTTCAGGCGTAATGGTAAACCCGATGTTTCTTGTTTCGCCAGGCTGAAGATGGATTCGCCGGAATCCTTTTAACTCCAATACAGGGCGGGAAACCGAAGCCAGCAAATCACGGATATACAATTGAACAACCTCATCGCCTGCAATATTACCGGTGTTTGTAAGCCCGAAGCTGGCAGTATAGGTGCTGCTTTGTTGATTTTCTTTTATTACCAGGTTTTTGTATTCGAATTTCGTATAACTCAGCCCAAATCCAAAAGGAAACTGCGGCTGACCGCTCAGATTAACGTAGTCGTCTCCCCGGCCGGTTGGCTTGTGATTATATACCAGTGGCAGTTGACCCTCATGCATTGGGTAAGTAATTGGTAATCTTCCGGCAGGATTGAATTTGCCAAACAATACATCGGCCACTGCGGTTCCCCCGGCTTCACCGGGATACCAGGCGTTTACCAAACCATCCACCTCCTCAAGCCAATTGCCCATGGTAATGGCACTTCCGCCGGTTAAAATAACAACCAGAGGCTTGCCTGTCGCAGCCAGCCTGTTGATCAGTTCCTCCTGGTTTCCCGGAAGGTTAAGCAGCGCCCTGTCGCGGAATTCACCCTCTTCAATGCCGGCCACAAAAATAACCACCTCGCTCTTTTGGGCGAGGGCCACAGCCGCTGCCATTTTCTTCTCGTAGTCCATGGGTGTATCGTAATCCCAGATTAACCTGAACCAGGCATTGCCGGTTGGCTCTGAATACTCGATACGGAGGTCATATTCCTGCCCTTCTACAAAATTAAATTCAGCCATAACAGTGTTTCGGCCCATGTGGAGGCTATTGTCGATCAATAATTTATTGCCGATAAAGAGGCGGTATCCGTCATTGCCGTCGATGCCGATTTTGAATACACCATTGCCCGGTGCCTTGATTTTGCCTGTCCAGCAAACTGAATAGAAATCGTAATTCAGTTTTTCGGGATCAGGCGAAAACAAAGTCCACTGGAAGTTTATTTGTGGGTCGGTTCGTGTAAAGGCTGGTTTTCCTGAAAAGTCAACATTCGGATAATAATTGCCGGTCA
>JAAXUD010000172.1 GCA_013336205.1 Lentimicrobium sp.
CTTCGTTCACCCCGGGAAAGTCGGTTGCCAGGCCAAAAGCAGAGACCAGAATAATAAAAAACATCCCAAAAGTTGCACCAGCCGCAATCGTTGTGACCCCTGTAGCTGAAGAAACTGTTGTGTTAGAAATGGCTGCTGCCAACAACTATTTTATTATTGCAGGCGCCTTCAGCATTGAGCAGAACGCTAAAAACCTGGTTGAAGATCTTAAATCAAAAGGCTACGATTCTTCTATAACCGGTCAAAACAGGCGTGGTTTATACATGGTAAGCTTACAGGGCTTTAACGACAAAAAAGCAGCTGCCGAAAAAATGAACGAAATCCGCAATGGTGAGTTCCCCGGAGCCTGGCTCCTGAGCATGAAATAAACCCTTTCAAACAAATTTCAATACCCCCCGGAGATTTTTTTCATCTCCGGTTTTCAACATTTGGTTATTTTTGTCGCCTGAAACCGGGTAAGCCGGCTCAATATTCTATTTATATCTACACATTCCCCCGTGGCCAAACGAAAATTAGAACGCTTCGCTGAAAATTCAACATTTCAACACCTATTCCAACCCACCTTTGAAGAGTTGCAGTCAGGTTTTAAACTGAAAGGCAAATGGAATGAGTTTTTTGGCAACAACAAACCCATAACACTTGAACTTGGCTGTGGTAAAGGCGAATACACCGTTGCACTGGCCGCGCGGTATCCCGAAAACAATTACCTGGGAATAGACATAAAAGGGGCAAGACTCTGGCGGGGCGCCAAAACAGCACTTGAAAACAATAATTCCAATGTCGGTTTCCTGAGAATGCGCATCGACATGATTCTGAATGCCTTTGCTCCGGGAGAAATTGATGGCATCTGGATCACCTTTCCTGATCCGCAACCAACAAAGGCCAGAAAAAGACTTACATCACCCATATTTCTGGAACGCTACGCAAAACTTCTGAAGCCAGGCAGTATTATCCATTTAAAAACCGATAATTCAGGCTTCTTCGAATATACACTGGCTACAATTGCACGCGAAGGCCATGAACTCCTGATGCATACTTTTGATTTGTACAACAGCAACCTTCAGGAGGATGTTATGTTAACACAAACACACTATGAAAAGATTTTTCTGGCACAGGGCGTACCCATTAAATATCTGCGATTCAAACTAAAGTAAAAATGGACAAGGCACCCGGCAGGGGCGATTATACGTTCTTCCAAAATGTTTATGAAGTAGTGAAGCATATCCCCTTCGGCAGGGCTACTTCCTACGGGGCAATAGCCAACTACCTTGGCAGCCGGGGATCAGCGCGGATGGTTGGCTGGGCAATGAATGCTTCGCATCACGCACCTGAACCCATTCCGGCACACCGGGTAGTGAACCGTAACGGCATGCTGACCGGTAAGCACCATTTTGGCAGCCCCGACCTGATGCAACAACTACTCGAAAGTGAAGGTGCTATAATCGAGGATGATCAGATTAAAAATTTCAGTAAAATTTTCTGGGATCCGGCAAAGGAACTTGGTTTATAACCGGTTCAGCATTTGAATTCAGGTGTTATAACTTAATAATTTTCCGCAGTTCAACGCCTTCGTTGCGCATAAGCTTTACCATATAAATGCCGGCCGGCAAATCACTCAGATCAACAGTTGCTTTGGCTTCGGGCATTGCCGAGCTTAGCAATTCGCGACCATTCATATCATTTATGGTATAGCGGGCAGATGGAGAAGCAACTTCCAGTTCAATCCTGAGGAAATCACCTGCCGGATTTGGTGTGATGCTAAAGCCGGTATTACTGCTGTGCTGATTAACCCCCAGGGTATTCCCATCCCAGCCTGCCATCCTTGCCAGCATCCACCACATTGCTTTGCCCAGCCTTAGTGCACCACGCTGACCGATATGATCACCATCCTCGGCATAGCCGCCATCCAGATCAAGCAGGTTATCCTCATGAATTACCTGAAATGACTGCACACTTCCGGAAAAGTCTGTCCAGTTGATGGTCTTCTGTTCACCGGCATCACTCCAGCACAGAATGTCGGCATAATCGAATAAATACCGGCCAGGTGCAGCAGCAACAAAATCCCTGATATATTTATGCTTTATACTGCGCTGGTAACCATTTTCGCTCAAATTACCATTCCCGTCAACCGGGCCGGTAGTAAAAAACATTTTAGTTTGATAACCATTTGCCTGACAATGATTTATATATTCTACGGTAGCATTCAGATACGTATCCATATTCACCGTATTACCGGTAAGTAACTGATCTTCTGAGTTCAGCCCCCAACGCAAACTACCCTCAGGACCACCATCTGTGCGGCCGGCCCACCTCACATGGTGCAGAGGATCAACGGTTCCTCCCGGCCAGTTGTTGGCCGTCATATCCCAGCACCAACCAAAGCCCATGGCTGCGATTTGCAGATTATTCGTATTACAATAAGTTAGATGCGCCTTGGTCCGGTTAATTGCTGTTTCATTGGTAAACCAATCCTCTTCACCATAACTGTATATCCAACCACTTGGATTGGCCAGATCTCCCCAGGTAGCCCGGCTGAGCCTAAGGTATTGGTCTGAGTATCCTTCAGGTGTACCGGAATCCTTGATATTTACCTGGAAATCCGGATTACTGGCTTCAAGTAATTGACATCCGATTCTATAGCCTTTTGAATGAGATTCTCCGGCCAGGATAAGCCACATTTTTTTAACTTCATTCAGGTACTGTGCGGGAATTTTGTCAAAATCATTTACTATCCTGTGGTCAGCTACGATTTGTGACAAAGTGATCTCAGGTATAAGAACAATGAGTAATAAAAACATTGAGATAAAACTGGTACTGTTCTTTTTCATAAGATGATATCGTTTAGCTTTAGAAGCCTGTTAAGATCCTTTCAGATTGATAAGAATTACTTCACTCTTCTCTGATAACAAAGATAATCCAAAATGCACCGATTTTCAATTGTTTACATAATACGAATCCCATAAAATCAAGAGATTCTGCTTTTTCGAAAAACGATTCCATTCAGTGGGAAATAAATTGCTTCAATCACAAATAATCAGGATTTATGGAGCTTTCGCCTTTTTAACCGAAACCAATAGGTTTTGATTTACGCTGAAAAATGCACCCATAAATCAAATAAAAGCCTGAAATGCCAGCCAGCGTGCACTTCCAGCTCTGTATGATATCTTAATAACCGGGCCAGTACTCAAATCTAAAACCAAGCCTAAAATCCGGTATCTTTGCCCCTCATTAAAAAACAGCAATGATTTCAGTTGACGGGCTTACAGTAGAGTTTGGAGGAACCACACTTTTTAAAGATGTTTCTTTTGCAATAAATGAAAAGGATCGTATCGCGCTCATGGGCAAGAATGGCGCGGGAAAATCGACCTTACTCAAAATAATTTCAGGAAAAAAAACGGCTTCCCGCGGAAAAGTCTCCGCACCCAAAGATGCCATCATTGCTTATTTGCCGCAACATTTACTTGCTGAAGACACCCGTACCGTTTTTGAAGAAGCCGCGCAGGCATTCGCCCATGTTTTTGAGATGGAACGGGAAATCGAGGACCTGAACAATCAGCTTTCATCCCGCACCGATTACGAATCGGCTGAATACTATGAAATTATAGAGCAGGTCTCATCCCTTAGTGAGAAATTTTATTCTATTGAAGAGATAAATTACGATGCGGAAGTAGAAAAGATATTGCTGGGCCTCGGCTTTCTGCGCGAAGATTTCACCCGTCCCACCGGTGAATTCAGCGGCGGCTGGCGGATGCGCATCGAACTGGCCAAAATCCTCCTGCAAAAGCCCGACCTGATTCTTCTTGACGAACCTACAAACCACATGGATATTGAATCGATTCAGTGGTTCGAAGATTTCCTGATCAACAGCGCGAAAGCTGTAATTGTAATATCGCACGACCGTGCTTTTGTCGACAATATAACGACCCGCACCATTGAAGTAACGATGGGTCGCATTTACGATTATAAGGTCAATTATTCGCAATACCTTCAATTACGGGCTGAGAGACGGGAACAGCAGCAGAAACAATACGATGAGCAACAAAAGTTTATAGGTGACAACCAGGATTTTATTGACCGTTTCAGGGGAACTTTTTCGAAAACCAACCAGGTACAATCACGGATTAAAATGCTGGAGAAACTTGATACAATTGAAGTTGACGAAGAAGACAATTCAGCTTTGCGACTTAAGTTTCCGCCATCTCCGCGGTCAGGAAGTTACCCGGTAGTACTTGAAGGACTGTCGAAAGCCTATGACAAACACACTGTTTTTTCAAATGTCTCCTTAAATATTACCCGTGGTGAGCGTGTCGCCTTTGTGGGAAAGAACGGGGAAGGAAAATCAACCCTTGTAAAATGTCTGATGGGCGAAACCGGATATGATGGAACATTAAACATCGGGCACAATACGCTGATTGGCTATTTTGCACAGAACGAAGCCTCCATGCTGGATGAAGAGATCACCGTTTTTCAAACCATTGACGATGTAGCCAAAGGTGATATCCGCACTAAAGTAAAAGATATCCTGGGCGCGTTTATGTTTGGGGGCGATAGCTGGACTAAAAAAGTAAAAGTACTTTCAGGCGGTGAGCGCACCCGCCTGGCCATGATCAAACTGTTGCTTGAGCCGGTGAATCTGTTGATCCTCGATGAGCCGACCAACCACCTTGATATGAAGACCAAAGACATCCTGAAAAATGCATTGCAGGATTACGATGGCACCCTGATCCTTGTTTCACATGATCGTGATTTCCTCGACGGATTAGTAAGTAAGGTATTTGAGTTCGGCAACCAACAGGTAAAGGAGCACCTGGGCGATATCAGCAGTTTCCTGGCTAAGAAAAAGCTGGATAACATGAGGGAACTGGAGAAAAATACAGGGAAGAAATGACGAATTACGAATGACGAATGACGAATGACGAATGAGGAATGAGGAATACTTTACGATTTACGGTTTACGATTTACGGGGTTTACGATTTATAGCCTGCCTCTTGAGAACGGAGTGATAACGAGGGTTTATGGTTTAGAATTTGATAATTTGAAAATTCCTTCGCAAATCCACGAATCCGCTAACTTTCTCATCTGCTGTCCGCTAATCCGCTAATCAACCAATCCGAAACCCGAAATCCCAAATCCGCTAATCCGCTAATCTGCTAATTCGCTAATCCACTAATCTGCTAATTAACCAATCCGAAATCCGAAATCCGCTAATCTAAAACCATTGCTGCCATTTCAAAATAATCTTATCTTTACCAAATCTAAATTAACACAGAAATTTCCAACATGTCTTACTCCAACGAACAGATAATTAACGCATTACGAACTGTAAATGACCCTGATCTGCACCGCGACCTGGTTACACTCAACATGATTGAGGAGGTGAAAGTTGAGGGAAACAAGGTTTCATTTAAGGTAGTGCTCACTACCCCTGCCTGCCCACTCAAGGATACCATCAAGCAAAATTGCATTGCCGCCATACAGCAACTGGTTGATCCCTGGGCTGAAATATCGATCGAGATGACCTCAAGGGTTACCTCGCGCAGGGCTGAAAAACAGGCTTTACTTCCGGGCGTTAAAAACATCATTGCCGTTGCTTCCGGAAAAGGTGGCGTCGGCAAATCTACTGTGGCGGCAAACCTGGCAGTTGCCCTTGCCCGCACAGGCGCCAAAGTCGGCCTGATTGATGCAGATATTTATGGCCCGTCAATACCACTGATGTTTGACGAAGTAAATACCAAACCACATGCAATCGAAAAAAACGGGAAAACACTTGTAGTCCCGGTTCAGAAGCACGGCATCAGCCTGTTGTCGGTTGGTTTCTTTGTAGATCCTGCCAAAGCCCTTGTCTGGCGCGGACCTATGGCCAGCAATGCATTGACACAGCTTTTCAGCGAAGCCGACTGGGGTGAACTCGATTATATGGTGATTGATATGCCACCGGGAACCGGAGATATTCACCTGACCATTGTACAGCAATTGCCAGTTACAGGAGTCTGCATTGTAACTACACCGCAGGAAGTTGCCCTCGCCGATGCCCGCAAAGCCATTGGCATGTTCACCCAGGAAAATATAAATGTTCCTGTGCTGGGCCTGATTGAAAATATGGCCTGGTTTACCCCTGCCGAATTGCCTGAAAATAAATATTATATTTTTGGCAAGGAAGGTGGCAAACGATTAGCCGAGGAACATAATATTCCTTTACTGGGCCAGATTCCATTGGTGCAAAGCATTTGCGAGTCCGGTGACAATGGAAGCCCCATTGCACTTGATTTCAGCTCGCCGGTATCAGAAGCCTTCAGGCTACTGGCTGAAAAAACCGCCCAACAGGTTGCCATCAGAAACGCAACGCTTGAAGCAACAAAAATTGTAGAGATTACAAAATAGCAACTGATAATTAACACAAAAACAACAATATCATGTCAAATCAGGAAGAACTGACCATAAAGGTTAAAAACATAATCGAGCAAATCAGGCCTTATCTTCAGGCCGACGGTGGCGACATCAGTTTTGTTGAACTTACAG
>JAAXUD010000680.1 GCA_013336205.1 Lentimicrobium sp.
CACTTGCAATTGTGTGTACTTATTGTACAACTTGTACCTTGAATAACTTTATTTTCCATCTGAATTTTTTTCCTTCGGAACAAAAATACAAATAAATCATACAAATACCTGTTTCAGATCAACTTATTGACAGATGCGTAGCAGTTAAAATGTGGGTGCATGACTGTTGTTAAATGATTAACAATATGAACAAAACAGCAATATTTGTATCGAATTAATTACCTGTTTTTTTTGAGAATAAATATCTACTAATTTAACTATATGGCTATGAAAACAAGAAAACTATTTCTGAGCGGGATACCATTGATAATTCTTATGATAACAATGTTTATTGTAAGTTGTACCAAAGACAATCCATCGCACACTGTAGATCTCGGAGTAGCCTCATGTGAAGGTTGTCATACAAATTATGCGCACCTTCAAAAGGTATATTCACCTGACACTGTTATTCTTGGTGGCGGATGCGGCGGAGAAGCGCCTCATTATGAGCCATACGACAGGGTATTTATGGGGGGAGAAGGCTATAAGGAATACAAAAAATCCGGTCATTATGAAATAGGTTGCGTTGGTTGCCATAATGGAACTGACAACACCGATGATAAAACGAAAGCGCACTCCGGCGATTTTATCAGGCATCCTTCGATGTTTGCCGATGAGAAATGCGGTACCTGTCATGAAGAAATTTCAGATCACTTTGTAACCAGTCTTCACAATGGAACAGGCCAGAAAAGGAAAGTTACTATCCGCAGCGGACTTAACGGGCCTCAGGATTTTGACCAGTTGCCGGCTCATCAGATTGAAGGATACAATAACAATTGCGCTACCTGCCATGGTACCTGCGGAAATTGTCATATTGTTCGTCCGCTGGCTGGTGGCGGCGGACTTGCTCAGGGGCATATGTTCAATAAAACCCCTGACATGGTGAATGGATGCGTAGTTTGTCATAGCTCCCGCGGTGGACATGCCTTCCTGGGTGTTGCTGCCGGTACAGAACCTGATGTCCATTTTTCAAAGATGGGATTTGACTGTCTGTCATGTCATAGCGGAGAGGAGATTCATGGCGATGGTGAACCCGTTGATCAAAGATATGCCTATTCCAAACTTCCCAAGTGTGTGGACTGCCATTCAGGTATAGCCACAAACAATACCTATCACTCCATGCATTTCAATGATTTTAACTGCCAGGTATGCCATTCGCAGGATTACAATAATTGCGGAAGTTGCCATATTCATGGCGAGGGCGCCAGAATCCCATCTTATCTGGGATTTAAAATTGCAGTGAATCCAATCCCGGACATTAAACCTGGATTTGATCTCACCCTGGTCAGACGTACCCTGGCAGCACCGGATAACTGGGAAAAATACGGAGTGAACGAATACGCCAATTTCGATGCTTTCCCAACCTATAATTTTACCACACCGCACAATATTCTTCTCTGGACCGACAGAACCAAAGTCGCCCAAGGAAAATCATGTTACTCCAATTGCCATATCCGCAACGAAGACGGAGTGCTGATCAACCGTGAATTGTATCTTTTTGATGAAGATCTGTTAAGCTGGGAGAAGACTGCTTCTGCAGGTATTAAAGTAGATGGCAAGCTGCCGGCCTCCTGGTTCGAATAATATTATTACTGAAGTTAATTAAAACACATACTAACCAATCAAAACCCCTAAAATGAAAACAACTAGATTATTATTGTACAGTGTACTCGTAGGTTCTCTGATTTTTACCTCTTGCGGAAAAGATGATGAAGATCCACAAATTGATGAATCGCAAGTGCTGGTTGAATACATGGAATCAGCAAATTCACCGCTTGGAAAAGATTACGTGAATTCTGATATGCCGGCTATTATAGCTGCATCTGAAGTTAAAACCCTGAATGAAACAGGACAGGTTTACATTATGGACATCAGGTCTGCTGCTGATTTTGCAACCGGACATATTGCCAATGCACACAACGTTGCTTTTGCCGATATTCTTACACACATCAAAGGTGTAAATTTAACCCCTTATACAAAAGTAGCCATTGCCTGTTACACAGGTCAGACAGCAGGTTATGCTGCAAGTTTGCTTCGCCTGATGGGCTATGATAAAGTATATTCTATGAAATGGGGTATGAGCTCCTGGAATGCCGATTTCAACAGGTGGACATCAAATCTCAGCAATACCTACACTTCACAGTTTACAGCTACCGCCACCGCTAAAGGTGCTATGGGCAGTTTGCCGGTATTGAGTACAGGTAAGACCACTGGTCAGGAAATTCTTGAGGCACGCATGAGCACCCTGCTGACCGAAGGATTTGATCCTGCTAAAATCACCAATGCGACTGTTTTTGGAAATCTGACCAATTATTACATTTTAAACTACTGGCCTGCAGCACAATATGAAGCTCCCGGCCATATCCCCGGTGCAATGCAATATACACCAAAGGAAACCATTAA
>JAAXUD010000681.1 GCA_013336205.1 Lentimicrobium sp.
GTTTGGGCGCTAACGGCTGGGGTGAGGGTTATCTTGGCAACTATAATCTGACCAGCGCTTTTGTGGCTGAAGCCATATTTACCTTTCTTTTTCTTTTTGTGATTCTGGCAGTGACTTCAAAATACGGTAACGGCACCATGGCCGGCCTGGCAATTGGTGTTACCCTTATGCTGATTCATCTGGTTGTTATTCCTATTACCGGTACTTCTGTAAATCCAGCTCGTAGTTTCGGACCGGCCATTTTTGCAGGCGGAAAGGCTCTGGCACAACTCTGGTTGTTCTTTGTAGCCCCAACATTGGGTGCCATTGTAGCGGCTCTGCTCTGGAAATATGGTTTTGAAACCGAAGACAAAAAAGCCTGATACAAAAAGCATCCTTAAGAATATTTTAAAATAGCTACTCTTCTCAGGGTAGCTATTTTTACTTATGGAATTGGCAATAACTCCGGCCTGGATGCCAGGTTTCGGGGTTCAGAGGGTAATAGGCCTCCCTGTCTGTTAAGCGCACTGTTACCAGCTATAGCCAGGAGACCTCCTATTGATGAAAGACTGTCACGACTGGGAAAACAGTTTAAATCATTGTTATTGATTACTAACAATGCTTCGCCAATCGATTTCAGAGAATTAAAACCAGCCAGATCATCCTGATACCATTTGCCTTCATTTGTGAAATTCCCGGCTGTCGCAGTCAGATTTTCAAAATCTGAAAAATCAGGAATATCTGAACTTGTAATTACTTCAGTATATCCTTCGATGGATTTTATGTTATTCCTTCCCTCACAATTGACCAGCGCATGTTCACAAGAGATATAAAGAATTCCATTTAAATCAGTTAGGCTTTCAAATGGCGACAGATCTGTTAAGACTACATTGTTGCGAAGTACAATACCAGCTCCAGGGTAGTTCTGGTTCCCAGTACCGTCTATACTTGAAAGGTTTGGATGCCAATTTGTAATCAGAAAACCGCTTATGTATGATAAATTGCCAGATGCTTCCAGATCAGCAATAAATTGGATGCAATTGCTAACAAAATCACCCCCGGAGAAGTTCAGGTTTTCGAGTCAAGTCAAGGATTGCAGGATATTATTAAATCTGAGCGAAAAATCTTCTCAGGTGCAGATCGGGTTCTCGGGTCCGGTAATGCTGACCAGATTATAATTCTCGTAAATCAGAAGATTCCGCAAATTCCTTGCAAAAATATAAATCCTTCCAGATTTGTGATGATTCCACTTCAGCCTTCAATAATGTTGATATCTCCCGGAATAAAGCTAAATCGGGATAATCCGATTGGAAATTATCGATCTGAGTCTGAATGACAAATGTGGTTCCATCGGAAAAACAGCCCTATGCTGTCATATAGTTTAATCCCGAAAATACCAATTACAACGTCAGCAACTTTTTCACAAAGCAAGCTTTTAAAAGAATGAATGTGGCCATGGAGAAAGTTAACTACAAATTTAACTGCTTAGATGTTAAGAAAAGAGCTGGCGGTAATTTACATGGCGAATCGCTGCCTGAAACAATCTTCCAAAGGCTACTTAATAACAACTTTTTCAGTTCCTAGCAGGTTTTCGCCCTGAAACAATTTGCAGACATATAAACCTGCATTGAAATTATTGACATCAATGCTAAAACTATCATTATTAAATACTTCTTTCAATAACTCCCGGCCGGTAAAGTCATAAATTATCAGTAAAATCTCTTCTGACATTTGCCGGTTGATTCTAAAATTCAGCTTTTGCTCTGCAGGAACCGGAAATGCTTCGATAGACTTATTCAGTGAAATATCCTCAGTTGAAACAGGTGTTACATAAATGTGGTATCTTGATAATCGATCTATCCGACAACCTGCTGCATCAGTAATTGTAACATTATAAGTGATTGAATGGTCGGGACTTGCCCAGAAACTCGCATGGGTCGAATCTGTTATGCCATGGTTAGGCCTCCATAAATATTCACAGGGCTCATAATTGCTATAGGCACCAGGGCCGTAATTAAGGTAAATGGAATCGCCCTGCATTATGTTAAATTCCCAATAATCCAGCGTAAAGTTCCAGACTGAAAAACTCACTATTGTAGAATCAATTATTGTTTGGTTGTTAGCGTCGGTAACGGTGAGTTTGAATTGGATGGGGGTACAATCAGGGGTCATCCATTCGACTGTCGGATTTGCAGCGGTGGTATCACTCAAAAAATATGAAGCAAAATAAGTCCAGGAGAAATTACCTAACTCAAAAAAATAATAAGCCTCCCATTTATAGGTGTATGGTTCTGTACCACCGGTAGCTGTAGGGTTACCACCAAGTCGAACCGGTGTATAATTATCCGCATTGTTGCAATGCACCTTATTATCACCGGCGTCAATGGTGAATTGAGCTTTCGATTCCAACGACAGAGTAGCAAGCAGCATAATAATAACTCCTATAAAAACTCTCATA
>JAAXUD010000006.1 GCA_013336205.1 Lentimicrobium sp.
TCAGATAATTTACGGCAAAAGCGGTGTCACCGGTATAACTGAAGTATTCATACATCATCAGCGTTTGTTCGATGCCGCTTTGAAAGTGATAAGTTATATAGGTGCATTCATCAAGCGGATTTTTTCTTAATTCGAAGGGTGTCCAGCCATAATGCGCGCTTATATCGGTTCCCCAGGGAGTAACTGTTTCAGGGAAAAAAGCCCCATCGTGATTGAAGTATTTCCGGGTTCTGTATTTAGCCAGTGGCAGCATGCTTTTATAGAAAGAGAACCAGGGCAGCATCAGGTCGTAATCACCCTGCGCAAGCATTGGCCAGTAGATCAGGCGCTGGTTCTGATGCCAGAATCCACAACCGCCCCATTGCCGGTAGTCCGGATTTTCTTTAATGCCATAACTGAAGATAGATCCATTGAATTTTATCGGCCAGGAGCCCCGGCCGGCGCAGGCATTCATGTAACGGCTCAGGTTGTAACCCCTGGCAACTTCCCACCCCTGGTCATGCGTGCCTTTGGGATTTATGATATCTATGCTGCTGCGGCTCCAGAATTTGTTCCACCAGTCGAGATGCCGGGCCCAGGCTTTGAAATACTCAATTTTGTCGCAATGATCAATGAGTTGGTCCATTTGTTCAATCCAGCTTTCCTGAGTAGCCGGTTGCAGGGTGAGTGCATATATTTCAACCGATTGATTCCTGGCAGGCTTAATGGATTGCAGGTTAAATTGATCATCAGCCCGGAATCCTTTCCCCTGAAATGTAATTCCAAAAATTCTGTCTCGCAATGGATTCGAATTTAGCGGCTCATATTCTCCCATCCCCTGAAGTTGCATGTTTACTTTAAAGCCATCTGGAAAAACAGTCCGGTTTTTGTGATATGCATAAACTCTATCTGCCTGTTTTACAAGGGTGTCCGGATACGTGCAGGTAGGGTGCGGGTTAGGGCCATAAAGGTTATGAAACAAATCGCTGACCTGGGTTTTTTCAAGCTGGTTGATGGATGTTCGCCAGATCCCGGGAATTACCTGCAGGATAAAATCCTGCTTCCCCTTAGCTTCTATATGCACAACCGGATGGTTTGCATCCACCCATAACTTCAGCACAAGCCATTTGCCCATATTTATATCAATTGTGCTTTGGTGTAATCTGAGTACCTGATTAAATGAGCTGTCGCTGGCGAATGGGGCGGGTGTGATATGAAGCCGAATTCCGGCTGGCTTAACAAGGTTGGCATTCTCGTCAAAACTGTCGGTTTTGCCAATCAGCAGGAAAATGTCACCGTTTTTTTCAACCCATACATTCAGCCCGACATCACCGTTGCCGGTTGGCATCGATCCGGTGAAATCCTTCGAAGGCGCTGTCCATTCAACATTGTATGTTTCAATCCAGCTGTCTTTAAATAACTGCGCATTTAAAGTGCATTGAATCAAAGATATAAATAAAATAATGGATGCCCTGAATTTCACCTTTAGCCGTCTTTTTTGGTTAAACTTTAGGAGTTATAATTTCAGGTAAAGTTGATAAAAATTTTTAATAACTTAATTATTTCTGATGAATAATCTGTAACAAATCGATCTTAAAACTTCTTTAGATCGATTGTCGGAAAAAGTCCTGAAAATGTCAGTTTATAAAATAATAGTGAATATAGTATCTGATCAGGTGAATCGTATCTATACCAAACCGTCCGGCGTGTATTGCACCTCGTATTGAATTACGGATAAGAATATTTCTTGATTACAAAAAACTTTACTTCATAACTTAAGAACCAGCACCAGGTTTTGTGTGCTCACTCCTTCGCCTTGGCCTCGTTCCAGAAAACATCCAGCTCAGCCAGTGTCATATCGTGCATCGACCTGCCTGCAAGGTTTGCTTGTTGTTCAATATAATTGAAACGGCGGATAAACTTCTTATTGGTGCGTTCAAGCGCATCTTCGGGGTTTACTTCAATAAAACGGGCATAATTTATAAGCGCGAAAAGCAGGTCGCCAAATTCATCTTCTATTTTTTCAGGCGTACCGTTCAGTTTCTCATATTGCAGTTCATTCAGTTCCTCTTGAACCTTGTCCCAAACCTGGCCTACATGATCCCAGTCGAAACCAACACCACGGGCTTTCTCCTGGATTCTGTATGCCTTCACCATGGCCGGAAGCGATGCAGGGACGCCCTCAAGCACTGTTTTGGGGTTATCTCCATTGTTGCCTTTTTCAGTCAGTTTTATCTTTTCCCAGTTGTTTTTAACAGTCTCAGCATCGTTTGCTGTAACATCAGCGTATATATGCGGATGACGACGAACGAGCTTATCGCAAATGCCGTTGAGCACATCGGTAATATTAAAAGCATTTTGTTCCGAAGCTATTTTCGAATAAAAAACAAGATGCAGCATCAGATCTCCTAATTCGCCCTTTATTCCGTTCATGTCCTTTTCCAGGATAGCGTCACTTAGTTCATAAGTTTCTTCAATGGTAAGGTAGCGCAAGGTTTCAAGGGTTTGCTTTTTGTCCCAGGGGCAACCGGCCCTTAGTTCATCCATTATAGTAAGCAGGCGTTCAAATGCAGTTAGCCGGGAGTCCATAAGTTGAAGTACAAAGTTTAAAGTAAAAAGTTAAAATAATTACAGAATTTCAGAATTACAGGGTTACAGAATTTCAGAATTTCAGAATTTCAGGGTTACAGGGTTACAGAATTTCAATGTTTGCTACTAGTTCCATGCCCCATGCTCCATGCTATTTGCTCTGTGCCCTGTGCACTTTGCCCTGTGCCCTGTGCCCTGTGCTCTGTGCTCTGTGCCCTGTGCCCTGTGCCTTTTAAAGTTTTGCAAAGTTAAGTATTTTAACGGGGCCGGATTTCGTATTTTTGTTGATTGCTGTTAAACTGCCGAACTATCTCCTGTGAAAAAAGGTTTTTTTGATTTTACTTTTCTGCTAAGATTAATCCGGCTTCTGTTGGGTGCATTATTATTGTTGATATTCACTAACAATCTGAATGCGCAGAAGCAACGTTTTCAGGCGGCCAATCTTCTGTTCGAACCCAGGGTTAATTATGGATTTCTGATCGCCCACCATATTGAAATGGAAATCTATAACAGCCATTTTCCTTCTTTTGAATTTTCGATAGCCCGGGCTACTTATGGAAAGCAGCAGTGGGAAGCGCTTTATAATTACCCGGTAACCGGACTAACTTATTGGACTGCCTGGCTGGGTAATTCGCCTGATCTGGGACAGGCTCACGCAATTTTTCCTTTTATCAGGTTTCCCTGGATAAAAAGTAACAATACAGAGCTTAGCTTCAGGCTTGGTGCTGGCGTTGCTTACCTGACCAAATATTTCGACCGGCTTGATAATTATAAATACAATGCAATTGGTTCTCACCTGAATGCAGCGATTAACCTGATGGTGGAATACCGGTGGAAACCACTCAACTACCTTCAGCTTTCGGCCGGGGTACAGCTGATGCACTTCTCCAATGGTTCAACTAAAACACCTAACTTCGGTTTAAATGTACCTTCGCTGAGTGGAGGTGTTGCTTTCAGGATAAATAAAGAAAACAGTTACATTCGCCGGAGAGCCCGTCCCGACCTTACTATGTTTGAGTTTGATGGAAAAAAATTCCTCGAAATGAAAATCGGAACAACCTTTGCCATCAAACAAATCGGTGATATTGATGGTGCCCGTTATAGTGTTTATGCCGGCTTCCTGAGTGCTACAAAGAACATTGGGTATAAGCACAAACTTGGTTTGTGTTTTGATTTATCCTGGGATGGATCAGACGCACTGCTCGTTAATAAAACCGACCCGGAACCTTACAAGCAGTCAGCACTTACTAAGCCAGGCTTTAGCGCCGCCTATGAATTGGTGCTTGCACGCATGTCATTTGCTTTTAATCTTGGGTTTTATGTTGGTGGAAAAGATAAAAGCGAAGGCTTAACATATTACAAGGCTGGTATTAATTATCTGATTACCAAGAATCTATTTGCGAATCTAACTTTGAAAACGCATTATGCAAGGGCTGATTTTGTCGGTTTAGGCCTCGGCTATCGGTTCAGGTGGATTTATTACTAAAGCCTGAATTTTGACTATGGTTGAAATATTGAAAGAATTTATTTGAGGTAGCTAACTGAATTGAAACATGCTTAAGCATAAGAATTTTTCCGGATTTAAATCTTTTGAAAGAGCTTTTTCAGCCACCTTTCCTGGACTTTATTCCAATTATTTTTCAGGTATTATAACCTTTATAAAATGCCGCAGACATAACACTGCATGTACTTTTTACTTTTTACTTTTTACTTTTTACTTGTTAAGCGCCTGCACCCGCGAACAGCTCGACGACTGTTTCACCAGCACAGGGCCGCAGATTACCGAAGATCGCCCGGTTTCAGCATTTAACAGTATTGAATTGTATGATAATGTTAATCTGGTGCTGCTGTCTGGAACTGAGCCTGAACTCAGGGTGGAAGGTGGTAAGAATGTTATAGATGCAGTTAAAACCGATATTAACGATAGCACCCTGATTATACACAATACGATGACTTGCAACTGGGTTCGCAATTTCAAAAAGGAACTCACCGTGTATGTTACCGTTACCGGTTTATATCAAATCAGGTACGAAGGTTCCGGCGACATCAGCACACAAAGTCAGTTGACATTCGATTCGCTTCAGGTAAATGTATGGGGCGGTGCGGGCTCTTTTAATCTTGACCTCAACGTAACAAATCTGAAACTGGCCTTGCACTATGGCACAGTAGATTTCAATATCAAAGGTAACGCCTTGATAACAACCATTTTTGCAAATAGCTATGGGCCTTTTTATTGTGACGGGCTGATGTCCAATATAGTTTATATACGTAATAGCGGAACCAACAATTGCTATGTGCATGCAAGGGATATTCTTGAAGTAGAGATTACTTCAGTCGGGGATATCTACTACTCCGGAGATCCTTACGATGTTAAGAGCAATATTACCGGCAGTGGCAAATTTGTAAAAATTGAATAACCAGAAAGATATCAAAAAGCCAGAAGTGAATAAAAAAAGGGAATCCGCAAGGATTCCCTTTATAATTTATAAACAGACTATAAGCTTTGTTCTGATATTAAGTCGGTTAAAAAATGACACATTGAAGAAAATGAAAGATTGTCATTCAATCGGCTTTCTAAAATAACATTCAACTTTTTGCTTTAGACTTTTTACTTTTTACTTTAGACTTATGACTAGTAAGCCCTTGCAAACACCACCCTCTTTGCTGAAGGTTTTCCGGTAAGGATACATTTCCCTTCTTCAGGTTTTGAATCGAGGAGGATACAGCGGATTGTTGCCTTGGTCTTTTCTTTGATCTCTTGTTCCGTTTCAGGTGTACCATCCCAGTGTGCCAGAATAAAACCGCCTTTATTGTCAAGCAGGTCATTGAATTCTTCCCAGCTATCAGCGTTTGTCGTCATAGTTTCCCTGAAATCAAGGGCTTTCTGGAAAAGATTGTCCTGAATACTTTGTAACAGGTGTTCAACCTTGGTTTCGATGTCCTGCAACTGGTAAGTAGCTTTTTCGAGGGTGTCGCGGCGCGAAACTTCCACCGTACCGTTTTCCAGATCACGTGGGCCTATAACCAGCCTCACCGGCACTCCCTTAAATTCATATTCATTGAATTTCCAGCCTGGCTTGTAAGTGTCACGATCGTCGTATTTAACTGAAATGCCCTTTGCCTGCAGATTTTTCTTTATCTCGTTAACTTTAACTGTTATTGCGGCAAGTTGCTCATCATTTTTTGAAATTGGAATGATAACAACCTGTGTAGGAGCCAATTTTGGAGGAAGTACCAGCCCATTGTCATCGGAATGCGCCATAATAAGCGCACCAATAAGCCTGGTTGAAACACCCCAGGAGGTCGCCCACACATGTTCAAGCTTATTTTCTTTACTTAAAAACTTAACATCGAAGGCTTTGGCAAAATTCTGGCCAAGAAAATGTGAAGTGCCTGCCTGTAAAGCTTTACCATCCTGCATTAATGCTTCAATACAATATGTTTCAACTGCACCGGCAAAACGTTCGTTGGGAGATTTTACCCCTTTAAGTACGGGGACAGCCATGAAATTCTCCACAAAGTCGGCGTAAACATTCAGCATCTGTTCGGTCTCAGCAATTGCTTCTTCAGCGGTTGCATGCGCAGTATGACCTTCCTGCCATAGAAATTCAGCAGTGCGCAGAAAAAGCCTGGTGCGCATTTCCCAGCGAACAACGTTGGCCCACTGGTTGATCAACAGCGGCAAATCACGGTATGATTGTATCCAGGTGCGGTAAGTGTCCCAGATAATTGTTTCTGAAGTTGGTCTTACGATCAGTTCTTCTTCAAGTTTAGCAGTTTCATCTACAATAACGCCTTTGCCATTCGGATCCTGTTTTAGCCGGTAATGAGTAACCACCGCACACTCTTTGGCAAAACCTTCAACATGGCTGGCCTCTTTACTAAAGAATGATTTAGGAATAAACAAAGGGAAATAGGCATTTTCGTGACCGGTATCTTTGAACATTTTGTCCAGTGCAGCCTGCATCTTTTCCCAGATTGCATACCCATAGGGTTTTATTACCATGCAGCCTCTAACTGCTGAATTTTCAGCCATATTGGCCTTAATTACGAGATCATTGTACCATTGAGAATAATTCTCAGCTCTTGTAGGAAAATCTTTAGCCATTACTTATTTGTGGTATAGTATTTGTTATTTTTCGGGAGTGCAAACATCCCGCGAAAGCGGCACAAAATTAATAAATTTAACGCAGTTAAAACATCTGACAAATACCAGACCAACCAATACTGCAAATCAAAGGGAGGACTTAAAATGAAAACCTTACTCACATTCGTAGCTGCATCAGCGCTGATATTATCCGCCTGCACTACTCAGTATCAGGCCAGTGCCACTTATGACGACCTGTACTATTCGCCTAAGGATGCAGCAGCCTCTCCTGCGCCACCGGTTGCAACTTCTCAGCAAAGCTCCTCAAGTCAAGTGGCTCAGTATGATCAGCCCCAATCCGGGCAGGACTATTATTCCAATGATAATACCTATGCGCCGGATACAACTTATTACCCTGAGGATGGCTACAATTATACAGTCAGTGAACAATATACCGACCCAGGTACCGGTAATACTTATGTAACAAACTACTACGATGCTGACGATTATTATGATTATGCCTATTCAGCCCGTCTCCGTAGGTTTCATTCAGATGTATACTACGATAGCTATTATTCACCGTATTATACAAATACTTACTGGTATGACTATAATCCATGGAGTTGGGGAGCCAGCATCTACTTAGGTTACAACTGGTGGTATCCAAGCTATTCAAGTATATATTTCGGCTGGGGATATCCCTCTTACGGATATGGATATCCATATTATGATTATCCGTATTATGGTTACGGAGGTGGTTACAGCTATTGGAACGGATATAATAACGGATATTACGACGGCTACTGGAACGGATACTATGATGGCTCGAATAATTACTATAACAGCTATGATAATTACTCCTATTATTATGGTCATCGTGATTCAGGACTGGGCGGTGGCTCAGGAAACGGGAGAACCGTTAGCGGACGCAGCAGCACTTTTGGTGAACGCTATGAGAAGGCCGTAAGTAGTGGAAGAGTTAATGACTACAATACTGAAGGTAGAGGAATCGGAACAAGCGGCAGAGCTGTCAATACCAATGAGCGTGAAGCAAAACCTGTAACAAATGAAAAGGTTGCCGGTACAAACGGTCGTGAAGCACAACCTGCAGCAACAACCAATACCCGTGAAGCAAAACCTGTAATAAGTACAGAAAGTGTTATATCTACTGGTCGCGCTGCGCAATACGATACCAAAGCACGCATTGAGCAATCTGCAATCAATGGACGTTTAACACAACCTTCAACCACTGAGCGTGAAGCAAAACCTGCTATAAACCAGGGTAACACAGTCACTCCTGGTCGTCAGGCTCAAACAGGTAGTGATAGCCGCGGTACTGCGAATCCGGGTTATATGGGTCAGCCAAAAACTAATGAAGGTACTATAACTCCGGGTCGCAACCAGCAAGCAGCACCTGCCACCCGGAATGCCGCCCCTAATCGTCAGGTTTATACCCGGCCGGAAGGACAGCAGCAACAACGTCAGCAGGCCAGCCCTTCTCAGGCACGCCCGCCGCAGTCCTACTCTTCGCCAAGCTACACCAAGCCTAAATCAAGCAATGAGTATACCAGTCCGCGTTACCGGAATATACGTGAAGGTGATGTAAATCAGCAGAGGCAAGCCGGACAACCTGCACAGCGCGAAGCCGCTCCTCAGCAGAATACACCTCAAAGACAATACACACCGGGCAACTCAAATCAGGGCAGGGAAGCAGCACCAAGCCAACAGGCAACTCCAAAACAGTCGCAACCCCAAAGGTACAGCGCACCTGCAAGTCCATCAAGGTCTAGCGAAGGGAAGAGTTCATACAGTGCTCCAGCCCGTTCATCCTCCTCTTCATCGTCTTCCTCCGGAAGTAGTTATTCGGCGCCATCACGTTCATCATCCTCGTCATCCTACTCAGGCGGAAGCAGTTCGTCATCTTCAAGATCATCCTCAGGAAGTAGTTCTTCTTCCGGTAGCAGCAGATCTTCATCAGGAGGTGGACGCAGGTAACAAAAATGCATAAGGAATTTAAGCTACTCATATAAAACTAAATAAACCTATGAAAAAGCTGAGCATAACCCTGCTTTTACTCACCACTTTCAGCTCTTTTATTATAGCTCAAAGCGAAGTGGATGCCTTGCGCTATTCACGGTTAAATTTCTCCGGAACTTCCCGCTTCATAGCTATGGGTGGGGCTTTTGGCGCCCTGGGTGCTGACTTTACCACGCTGAGTCATAATCCTGCAGGTATAGGGCTTTATAAGAGTTCGGAGATGAACTTCACCCCTTCACTTGCTGTGGCTCATTCTGAGTCTGTTTACAACGGGCGCTTCCGCGATGATTCAAAAACTACATTCAACATCGGAAGTGTGGGCATTGTTATGGCAACCAACCCGACTCCGGGTAACCCAAAGTCAATGTGGAAGAATGTGCAGTTTGGCTTTGGAATGAACCGTATGGCTAATTTCAATAACCGTATCATTATTGAAGGTGAAAATAATGAGAATTCTTATCTCACACCATACCGCAATGATGCTCAGGGAATTGCGCCAAAGGACCTTGGCCCTTACAATACCGGGATGGCTTATGATGCGGACTTGCTCTTCCTGCAGGAAGGCGATTCAGTTAACTGGAATTACCGGATTGATTTGCCCAATGGCGGCGTTACGCAGCGGAAAAGCATAGAAACAGAGGGGTCACTCAACGAAATGGTATTTACATTTGGAGCCAATTATGGTGATAAATTATACCTGGGAGCTACTATTGGTGTACCGTTTATCCATTATACGGAGTCGTCGAATTATACCGAAACTGATGAGGCAGGGAACAGTGATTATTTCAAATCATTTACCCGTACTGATTATCTGGAGACCTCTGGTACCGGGGTCAATTTTAAGTTTGGAATTATATACAGGGCAGCTGACTGGTTGCGGCTTGGTGGCGCGGTGCATACCCCGACATTTTATTCCGGGATGAATGACACCTGGCATGCAAGTATGAAATCCTATTTCGACAATGGCAGCAGTGAATCAGCGTTTTCACCTGAAGGTTTTTATGAATATGAGCTTACAACTCCAATGCGTGCCATGGGAAGTATTGGCTTTATTATTGGCAAATTTGGTGTGATAAGTGCTGATTATGAATTTGTTGACTATTCAACTGCGCGGCTCTGGGCTTATGATTACGATTTTTACGATGAAAATCAAGCAATCCGTACTTCCTACGAGGCAACCAATAACTTCAGGTTTGGTACCGAATGGCGTTATGGTTCTTTAAACTTCAGAGCTGGATATGCCATTTCGGCAAACCCATACAGGTATGGCACAGATGCAACAAATACCTCCTATTCACTTGGTCTTGGAATCCGCGAAAAAGACTTCTTTGTTGACCTGGCATGGGTATATTCACAAATGGATGATGAATATTATCTGTATTCTTCTGAGTACAGTAATCCTGCTTATACAAAGCTAAATAATCAGTTGTTTCAGATGACTGTTGGGATTAAATACTAACAAAGAGTTTTCTCAACCTGCTATTTCTTCGATATCTTCCAAAGCGGCCTCATGGGTCGCTTTCTCTTTTGATAAGGCTATTCAAGCTGCCTGCATTAATTGAATATAGGTTGTTTATTCATGTATAAAACGTTTTTCTTCAAAAGTCAGCTGGCTCGCAGTGTTTATCTTATTTTACTCTGGATAATCCAGCTTTTGCCTTTTGGCTTATGCTGTTGCGGTATTCGTCGTATTTAAGTCCCAGGCATTTTTCATAATATAACCTTGCTGTTTCGTTATCGCCTGATGCTTCATAAATAATACCAAGTTGCAGTGCTGAATTGGCAGCAAAGTAGAATGGAAACTCAGCTCCCTGGCTAAGGGACCTGGTATAGTAGACTTTTGTTTTTACAGTATTTCCCATTTTATGGTAAATCCTGGCCAGGCGGTAGGTATATTCAAGTTTTTCGCGGGGCGACATAAGATTGGCAGGTTTTAATTTATCCATTTGTAAAAGCGCTTCATCATAATAGCCTCCGTCGAAAAGTAACCTGGCCTTTAGCAGTGTTTGATCCGGAGGTTTCGGAAACCCCGATTCTTTTAGAGCCTGTTTATCGCCGTCAATATTATCATTACCGATTAACCTGACCCTTAACATATACTCCTGGTATCCTTTCAGATTATTATTCAGTAACTCTATCCAGGCAAGTCGCTGGTAGGCTGATTTGAGAAAACTGGTTCCCTTGAAATTCACTACAAACCTCAGAAAATATATGCTGGCGCCAGGGTCAAGTTTATTGAGTTTTGCAATCCCGGTTAGGTAGTCAAGGTAGTGAAAGGGATAATATTCCTGGCCTTTCGGTCGGGTTTGCAATAGATTTAAAGCCAGATCATTCTCGCCATTATGCAGATAATAAGCTGAGGCAGCATAAACCAGCAACGGGCTTCCGGCAATAAGCGATTTGTTTTGCGGGGCTTTCAGCAGGTGGGCGAGGAAGTTTGAATCGTCCTGATTGGAAGAAAAGTTAAAAGTGATAAAACTAAGCAGGAATATGCTTTCCGACTTTAAAAACGGGAACTTCACAGCGCTTTCGGAATTATTTAAAGTAAATTTCAGCTCATCGATTCCTTGTTTGACTGTGCCCTGGAAAGAAAGCGTTTCAATAATCCATTTGTAATTATCCGGGACTGAACCAATGAGCACATGCAGAAGCCCAAGCGCGGCATTGTTTGGACTAAAATCCGGGAATAATTCCTGGTTACGGGCAAGCAGTTTATATGATCTGTTAAGTTCAAGCGCGGCTGTTGTAAATTCTCCGAATTTTATCCTGGCAAAGGCCCATTGCATATTAACCTGAGCCTGACAATATAGGTGCCAGGGCGATTTGACATTGCCTTTTTCCAGTTCGGAAATTCTTTTCTTTTTTAAAGGAGACAGGGCGTTGAAGACAGCTTCTTCCTCTGATATTACAATTCGTAAAAAATCATTGTAATTTTCCAGATAGCTGATAATGTTGTTTGAGGGATTGGCTTTCCGGGTAATTTCCAATAAATCTCTGGCTTCGTCAAGTCTGAGTTGCAGAATCAGGTCGTAGGCTTTCAGGCAATTCTTGTCCATGCTATAGGAAGAAGCATGTGCAAAAATCTGGCTTGTGGTCATCAGAAAAAGTAGAATTAACCTGATTTTCACGCCATTTGTTTTATAAAAAAAAGGGAAAGCTATTGCTTTCCCAAAAATATATTTTAAGCTTTCAGGCTTAGTTGTTTTTTGAAGCCAGGCCGCTGTCAACAAGTATACGACCACAGTATTCACATACAATAATTTTTTTATGCATCCTGATGTCGAGTTGACGTTGAGGAGGGATTGCACTGAAGCAGCCTCCGCAGGCATCGCGCTCAACGCTAACAACGGCGAGGCCATTACGTGCGTTTTTGCGGATTCGCTTGTAGGCAGTTAGCAATCTTTCTTCAATAAAGCGCTGGTAGTCTTCCGATTTTGACAACAGACTCTGTTCTTCTTTTTCAGTTTCGTTTACTATGTCAGAAAGTTCACTCTTTTTGATGTCGAGGTCATTTCTTAGTTCTTCGAGCACTTTCTGGGAAGAGGCGATTTCCTCGTTTTTGAGACTCAGACTGTGCGAAAATTCTTTGATTCGTTTCTCTGCAAGTGCAATTTCAAGATTCTGAAATTCAATTTCTTTGGAGAGAGAATCATATTCGCGGTTGTTGCGGACATTCATCTGCTGCTCTTCGTAACGTTTGATCTGGGTCAGGCTTTCTTTAATCTGAAGTTCTTTTTCTTTAACCTGCCCTTTGAGGTTTTCAATTTCCTGGATATAATTGTCGACCCTGGTCTCAAGTCCGATAATTTCATCTTCAAGATCTTCAACTTCTAAGGGAAGTTCGCCCCTGATAATCCTGATTTTATCTATCTGCGAATCGATCTGTTGCAGGCTGTATAAGGCAACCAGCTTTTTTTCAATTGAAATTTCTGTTTCTTCACCATCAGAGTGTGAGAGCGAAACATGCGCAGAAATTACACTTTGTTCTTCTATATTCTCTACCGGGGTGTTTTCAACCTCAGGGGCGCTTTTTGCTTTCGATGGTGTTTTTGCCATATTGACCTGCTTTAAATAATTAGTTTACAGATAGTTAACCGGATTGGTATCGATCATGGAAATTTGGAGTGCAAAGGTAGGAAATTTTTCTTTAACAATCTGATACAATAATTCTTTCGTAAATTGTTCTGTCTCATAATGGCCTGCTTCAACCAGTAAAATCCGGCCTTCTGCCAGAAAATAATCATGATATTTTAATTCTCCGGTTACAAATGCATCGGCACCAGCCCTGAGAGCGTCGTGAATCAGAAAATTACCAGATCCTCCACAAACGGCTACTTTATTGATCTTGCGGCCTGAAAATGGGGAGCATCTGATTGCGGGTGTATTCAATGCTGTTTTAATGGATTGAATGAAATCTGTTTCAGTGACCGGATTTTTATAAAACCCTGACATTCCGGCACCTGTATTTTGTGATTGATTATTCAGTGGATAAGAATCCCACGCAACTTCTTCGTAGGGATGTACATTCTTTGCGGCAGACAGCGCTTTTGCTTCGAGCCATGCGGGCACTATGGTTTCAATTCTTATTTCGGGCTCCGTATGAATTTCTCCCATGCTTCCAACAAATGGGTTCGTCCCTTCAAGTGCTCTGAAAGTTCCATTGCCTGTAATGTTAAAACTGCATGAATCGTAATTTCCTATATGCCCGGCTCCTGCAGAGAAAAGTGCCTGCCTTACTTTTTCGGCATAGCTTTCAGGAACAAACATAACCAGTTTGCGGAGATTTCCCTGAATCGGGCTAAGGATTGAAGTGTTGTCAAGTCCAAGTTTCCGGCACAGAATTGCATTCACTCCTTCCGATGAATTATCGAGATTGGTATGGGCTGCGTATAGTGCAATGCCATTTTTAATAGCTTTTATTATGCATCGCTCAACTTCGTTGTTGCCATTGATTTTTTTCAGGGGCTTGAAAATTATGGGATGATGTGCAATGATAAGATTCAGGCCAAGTTTTATAGCTTCATCAATAACAGCTTCAGTAACATCAAGGGTAATCAATGCACCACTAACTTCGTCATTGGGGTGTCCGGTCAGTAATCCTGCATTATCATAAGATTCCTGTAATGGGAGCGGGGCAATTGTTTCAATACAATGTACTATTTCTTTAAGCAGCATAACCTATATAAATTGATGATTCAAATCTAGCTATTTTTTTAGTACTTTTCTTTGATTCTTTGTGTTTTATGTTTGGGAATACTAAGGATTTATTTTCCGAAAATAATTTTAAAAACTGGTGTTACTTTATTCCTGCCCATACAGCGCAATTCAGTAACCAGCGGTAGGTGCTTACGATAAATTTTAACTCATGTTTAGGAATCTTAAATTGTATAAATATCAGATAATCAAGGAGGATTCCTTAACAGGATTTATAAACCGGCTATGATCTAATACCATTCAACCGGTAGTAAATATTTTTACCATTTTTTTGCCCGCCCGGAATTGCACTGCTGATTGCCTTGTTATTGTTAACATAATTATAATGTTAAAATATTTGCAATGAGTTGTAAATTTTATATTTTTAAGCCGTGGAATTTCTAAAAATACTTTTACTTCCCCTGGCTATTTTTTATGGCCTGGTTGTGGGTTTGCGAAACTTACTGTTTGGCTGGAAAATACTTCCGTCAGAAAAGTTTAACCTGCCTGTAATCTCAGTTGGGAACCTGTCGACAGGCGGCACCGGTAAAACCCCACATGTAGAATATCTGATCCGTTTGCTTTCGGGTTCATTAAAAGTTAGCTCGTTAAGCAGGGGATATGGTCGCAAAACAAGTGGGTTTATTGCGGCTGCTGAAAACGATACCGCAACTACCATTGGGGATGAGCCAATGCAGTATTTGAGAAAATTTGATTCTCTTGGTGTCTTTGTTGATGAAAACCGCAGAAGAGGCATCAAAACCATTTTAAATGTAAGCCCGGAAACTGAGGTAATACTTCTTGATGATGCTTTTCAGCACCGGTATGTTAAACCGGGACTCTCAATCCTGCTCACTGATTATCATAAGCTTTATTGTAATGACTACCTGTTGCCTTCCGGGACATTGCGCGAGCCCATCAAGGGCGCTGGTCGAGCTGATATTATTATAGTAACCAAGACGCCAACCGTATTATCTCCATTTGTCAGACGAAAGATAACAAACGATCTGAGACCCAGACTTCACCAGAAGGTTTATTTTTCATTTATTAAATATGGTAAAATTCAATCCTTGTGGAAGGAGGAATGTAGTTTTATACCTGAAAAGAAATATAGCCATATTCTTTTATTCGCGGGGATTGCCAATCCTTATCCGCTACAGGATCAACTCAAAAAATATTGCAACGAGCTGACTACTATTCAATTTTCAGATCATCATCAATACACTTTATCCGACCTTGAGTGGATTAATAAAAAATTTAACGACCTTTACAGCCGGAATAAGCTTCTTGTCACCACCGAAAAGGATGCAATGAGACTAATCAATCCTGAAATAATGGATAAAGCGGTTCATATGCCTGTTCATTATCTGCCGATTGAGGTTGATTTTCATAATGGCGATAAAAGCGATTTTGATGAACAAATCTGGAATTATGTTAACAAAAATCAAAGAGAGCGTTGATTATATCAACAAGTTTGTGAAAGAGGCCCCGGAGGCAGGTATTATTTTAGGAACAGGTTTGGGTGGACTGACTACCGAAATAATTATAGAGAAAGAGCTTCCTTATAGTGAAATTCCCAATTTCCCTGTCTCGACTGTCGAAGGTCATAAGGGTCAGTTGATTTTTGGCAGCCTTGGCGGTAAACGCATTGTTGCGATGCAGGGCCGCTTTCATTTTTATGAAGGATGGTCAATGCAGGAAATTGTTTTTCCGATCAGGGTGATGAAAGCCCTGGGGATTAAAATTCTACTGGTTTCGAATGCAAGCGGAGGTTTGAATGCAGGTTTTGAAGTTGGCGATATTATGTTCATCACCGATCATATTAACCTGATGGGGACTAATCCGCTTATTGGTAAAAATGACGATAGGGTCGGGCCGAGGTTCCCTGACATGAGTGAAGCTTATGACCGGGTTATTCTGGATAAAGCCTGTGATATAGCCAGTCGTGAAGGAATTCCATTTCGCACCGGTGTTTATGCTGCAGTTACCGGGCCTACTTTTGAAACGCCGGCTGAATACCGGTATATTCATACCATTGGGGCTGATGCCGTTGGAATGTCAACCGTTCCTGAGGTAATCGCCGCAAGGCATATGAATGTGCCTGTTTTTGCGGTTTCTGTTATTTCTGACCTTGGTGTTCCCGGTAAAATTGTTGAAGTTTCGCACAAGATAGTCATTGATGCTGCCAGCAAGGCAGAGCCCCGGATGACGCGTGTTATTACAGAGCTGTTGAAGGAACTTACACTCTGATGCAATAATATCTTTATATCTGTCTGCACAATTGGCCGAAGGCTCGAACGTTCATTTACTATGAGACGTCAACATATTTTTTCCAGACTTTCTGCCATTTCTATTCTTTTCCTGTTGTTGATGGCATCCTGCAATCAGCAGCGCAACCCTGATATGGTATCTGTTTGCGGAAACGCTGCTTTATTTCAGGATACTTATATTAAGCTTGTCAGGGTTGACACTGCTGCCTATACCGTTATCGATTCAGTAAAACCTGGCCGTGATGGTTCATTCTGTTTGAATTTCCTCCCTGAGATGGCTGGTTTTTACCTGCTCCGTGCTGACAATAAGGTTATAGCTCCACTGGTAATTCTTCCCGGCGACTCTATTATTGCTGAAATAAGACAGGATACGGTTATTATTTCAGGCGGGGCAGAGGCTGGTACTTTCGATAATTTTCGCCGTTCATTGCTGGCTGATGAAGAGAAAGTTGATTCTCTGGGAACCATATTGATGCTTGCACGCGATCTGGGCAATTACACTGAAATAAAGCAGGAAACGGATGCTGCTTATTACGCCCTTATGCAAAATGCGAAACGGAGGGGCGTGTCCTATCTCCAACAAAATCAGAATTATTTTTCGATGCTACTAGTTATAAACAGTAAAATTCAGCAATCATTTCTGTTTGATGAAGTAAACGATAGTTCCTGGTTCTTTTATGCTGATTCAATGTTAATAAATGCCAATCCTGAAAATCCGCATGCTTTGGCGTACCATAAGCGGATGCAGTTATTGAGGATCGCCAGCGCGAAGGAAAGGAAAGCTATTGAAAATATGAAAGCAGGGAATAAGGCACCTTCTCTTGGTTTGCCCGGGCTGAATGGTTTAATTGAAAAGCTGGACCCTGCCGAAAACAGATTTACCCTGGTTTATTTCTGGTCACCGGCTGATGCGCTCAGCCGCAAAGCAAACCTGGAATTAAAGACCCTTTACGATCAATATAAAGGAAAGAATTTTGAAGTTTTTGCTGTTTCACTTGACAAGTATCCTGATCGCTGGAAGGCGGCCGTGAACCTCGACAAGCTCTGGTGGGCAAATGTTAACGATACCCTTGCCCTTGAATCAAAAATTGCCGCCGAATGGTATATTCAGAAATTGCCTGTTTTTGTGTTACTTGATCAGCAGGGCAGGATAGTAGAACGGTTTACCTCCGTAAATCTGCTGGCCAGGCGGCTGGAAGCTGAGTATTAACTCTTCCTCAACGGATTAAACAGGCTTGATAAAGCTAAATCACTATTTTTGCACTGTACGAATCAGTAAAAGAACCAGATTTGAAGATATACTTTGCCTCCGATTTTCATTTAGGAATCCCCGATCACGCTTCAAGCCTGTTGCGTGAGAAACTATTGGTACAGTGGCTTGACAAGGTTTGTTTTGATGCTACGGAGTTGTACCTGATGGGCGATGTATTTGATTTCTGGTTCGAGTACAAAACGGTTGTACCGCGTGGATTTACCAGGCTGTTTGGGAAACTGGCCGAAATTGTTGATCGCGGTGTGCCGGTTTATCTTTTCAGGGGAAACCATGATATCTGGGCATTTAACTATTTTGAACAGGAAATTGGGATTAAGCTTCAACGCGAGGGAGTGATTAAAGAATGGAATGGCAAGCGGTTTTTCCTTGCCCATGGTGATGGTTTGGGCCCGGGTGACAACGGTTATAAATTTCTGAAAAGGGTTTTTGAATTCAAACCCAACCAATGGCTGTTTCGCTGGATGCATCCGGATATCGGCACCCGGCTGGCGCTTTATTTTTCAAGAAAAAGCCGTTATGCCAATGAAATCCGTGATGAAAAACAGATTTCGAAAGAAGGGGTGATTGAGCTCTCGAAGGAACGTTTGTATACATTTGCCAACGACTATCTTAAAACAGATCCCGGCATTGATTATTTTATTTTTGGTCACCGCCACGTGCCTGCCAACCTGCCACTTACAGGCAATAGCCGTTTTGTAAACCTGGGGGACTGGATTACTAATTTTAGTTATGCTGTGTTTGATGGGGAGGAGTTACATTTAATGTCCTATAAAACAGGAAAATCAGAACCACTTAAGAACAATCAATAATTCGGGACTTCCGTTTATTTGAGTACTATCAGGTTTGTAAACTTATAATTATGCTGTTTTCAAGTATCGACATTGGCTCAAACGCGGTCAGGCTCCTTTTTGCCAATGTTTACGAAAGTAAAGCAGGCCCGGTTACCGAGAAGGCTTCGCTTATCCGGATTCCCATCCGTTTGGGGATGGATGTTTTTAATAATGGACGCATCTCTGACCAAAAGGCAGATGATCTGGTTAACACCATGAAAGCCTTCAAGCTGCTGATAGACGTATATAAACCACTCGGATACCGGGTAGCTGCCACTTCCGCAATGCGCGAAGCATCCAACAACGAGGAAGTAATGGCACGGGTTAAACAGGAAGCCGGGCTTGAAATCGGTATTATCGATGGGATTGAGGAAGCCAACATTATCAGTTCGCTCAGCAATGTTTTTGTCAACAAAAATTTCAGCAAAACCATCTATGTGGATGTTGGGGGCGGATCAACCGAGATTTCCGTGCTCGATGGTGCCCGTTTTGTGACTTCCAACTCATTCCGGATCGGAACCATCCGGCTGCTGGCCGATAAGGTTGAAGAAACTGAATGGGAGGTGATGCGCAAATGGCTGAATCAGTTTAAGGCGGACTTTGGCCGGATGAATTGTATCGGTTCAGGAGGCAACATTAATAAAATTACCAAGATGTATGGCTATCCGATTAACAATATGGTCAACTTTGACCAACTCCAATATGCCTACAAGCAGTTGAACAGCATGCCGCTTGATTTACGCATTGAGCGAATGGGTCTACGACCCGACCGTGCTGATGTAATTGTACCTGCCGCCCGTATTTTTATTAAAATTTTGAAGTGGACCGATATCAATGTGATTATTGCCCCTAAAATCGGATTGGCAGATGGCCTGGTGTTGCTGCAGTATAAGGAGATGAAGGAAAGTGGGGTGATTTGATTTGCGGTTTGCGATTTACAAATGACGAATAACGAATAACGAATAACGAATGACAATTGACGAATGACTAATAAT
>JAAXUD010000173.1 GCA_013336205.1 Lentimicrobium sp.
ATTTCAAATCAGCGTATAAACCGGTAATGAAAAGGAAGAAATCCAGCTTCGTCCTCTTATGCTTACCTTTTGTCTTTTACCTTTTATCTTTTATTTTTAACTTTTTACTTTAGACTTTTTACTTTTTACTTGAAAAATGGACCAGATTTACCTTGATTATAACGCCACAACACCAATTGACCCTGAAGTTGCAGCTGAAATGCGGCCTTTTCTTGATGAATACTTTGGGAATCCTTCGAGCAGTCATGCCTTTGGTATCAAAACCCGGATGGCAGTCGAAAAAGCCAGATCAAGAGTAGCAGCCCTGATCAATTGTCGTCCGCAGGAGGTGGTTTTTACCAGTGGAGGTACAGAGTCAAATAACATGGCCATAAAGGGAGCGGCTTACGCGATGCGCAAACATGGCAACCACATAATCATTTCGGCTGTGGAGCATCCGGCGGTAACAGAGGTTTCCCGGTTTCTGGAGACTCAGGGTTTCGAAATTACAATTGTAAAGGTTGATAAATTTGGAATGGTTGATCCTGAGGATGTTAAAAAAGCCTTGCGTCCTGAAACCATTCTGATCTCTGTTATGCATGCGAATAATGAAGTAGGAACCATTCAACCTATTGCAGCCATAGCCGACATAGCCCGCAGGCATGGCGCACTCATGCACACAGATGCTGCCCAGTCGCTTGGTAAAATTCCCGTGGATGTTAAGGAGCTTGATATCGATCTTTTATCAGTGGCTGGTCATAAATTATATGCGCCCAAGGGTATTGGGATGCTTTACATCCGGCATGGTGTTAAAATTGAAAAGTTGATGCATGGCGCTGATCATGAGCAAAACCTGAGGGCAGGTACTGAAAATGTACTCGAAATTGTGGGCCTGGGTAAGGCCTGTGAAATAGCAGCAAAAAATCTTGAAAATAACCTTATTCATCTTTCCAGGATGAAGAACCGATTGCTTAAAGAACTTGCCGGAAAATTAGGCGATTTGCGTATCAACGGGCATCCGACCCGAAGTTTGCCCAATACACTGAGCATTGGCTTTGAAAATCTGAATGCGGTGAGTTTGTTACAGGCAATGGAAGGGGTGGCTGCTTCAGCAGGGGCTGCCTGTCATACCGGCACCACGGGCGATTCGTCTGTGCTTGGTGCGATGAAGGTTCCGCCGGCCTTTTCGCAGGGAACAATCCGCTTTTCAACCGGTCGTTATACCACCGAGGAGGAAATTGATAAAGCCGTTGAAATTATTGCTGAGGCGGTGAAATCTCTGCAGCCGGAATCAATGGAAAAATCAGAAATAACTCATAAGGGTGAGATGGTGAAACTCACGCATTTTACCCATGGTCTCGGGTGTGCCTGTAAAATGCGACCTGCCGATCTTGAAATTGTGCTTGCAAATATGCCGGCAGTTAAAGATCCACGGGTTATTGTAGGTGCTGATAAACGTGACGATGCAGCTGTTTATCTGCTGAATGATGAAATGGCGCTGGTGCAGACAGTTGATTTCTTTACCCCGGTTGTAGATGATCCTTACACTTTTGGTGCCATAGCGGCTGCCAATTCACTGTCAGATATTTATGCAATGGGTGCCAGGCCGATTTTTGCACTTAATATTGCTGCTTTTCCTGTAAACCGCCTTCCGTTGTCGGTACTTGAAGCCATTCTGAAAGGAGCATCCGATAAGGCCACTGAAGCCGGAATTCCTATTTTGGGCGGACATTCCATCGAGGATACCGAACCTAAGTTTGGAATGGTAGTCAGTGGATTGGTGCATCCTGGTAAAGTATTGTCGAATGCCGGGGCTAAGTCAGGGGATGTACTTATTCTTACAAAACCGCTTGGAACCGGAATTATTTCAACTGCTGCCAAACGCGGTATTGCTGATGAAGTCAGCATAAAATCAGCCATTAGTACCATGCAAACACTGAATAAAACGGCTGCTGAATTTATGCTCAAACGCAAGGTAAACGCCTGTACCGATGTTACAGGTTTTGGGTTGGCCGGACATCTTCACGAATTAACGGCAGCTTCCGGTGTTGAAGCTGAAATCTGGTTTGATCAACTCCCTTTCATCGAAGGTGTGCAAAGTCTGGCTGCAGCAGGTGCAATTCCCGGGGGCACCATTGCAAATGCTGATTTTGCAGCTGCTTTTGCTGATTTTGGAGATCTTTCCCAAACCGATATTTACCTTGTTTGCGATGCACAAACATCGGGGGGATTATTAATCAGTTTGCCTATGGACGAAGCAAGCTTGCTTATAAGCGATCTCACCGAAAATGGATTGACTGCTGCCATGATAGGCAGGTTAAATGAAGCCGGAGCAGGTAATATCAGGTTTGTTTTTGAAAAGCAGGAATAAATTCACCATCAGCCGGGATTGTCTGGCAGATAAAGATGATTATAAAAAGGAAAGAGAGGGCAATTGCATTTAGTTCACTATGCTCATTTGCATGTTTTCTGAAAAAGTAAAACCGGCTGTCAACTTAGGTTCCCGCTTTTAGCGCGTAGGAATTTGTAGAAATTAAGTTGAGAACTGTGCATAAGTTAACAGCCGGTTCGTAAGGGAAGCTTAAATAATTTTAGCGATAATGAGCAAAACAAGGAACTTTTATATATTATGGCCATTATGTAAAAAAGTAATGCGTAAAATGCAAATTGAATTGAAATAATTTACTTTATTATTGACTTTGGTGATAAAAGTGTAAAATATATTTCTATTGTGTTTGGAGATACGGCTTCCACCAGGTAATATTTCCTGAATCCGTTTAATTTAAAATGCATTTAATCAATACTCCGTTAATAATTTTTAAATCATTGATCTACAAGGTATTGTGAAAATTGATTTTAAAATTATAAATCATTCAGAATCATCCCGATAGCTGTCGGGATTGCTGCCTGCCCCGCACACTTTTGCAGGATCTTTGCAGCGTGCTCCGCAGTTGCGGGGTCTTTGTCTGCCTGTCTATATGAGCAATCAGGCAGACAGGCCTGCCTGATTGCCTGAGCTATCAGGCAGACAGGCGTGATTCTTAATTCTAACTGACTGTTTTTTAATAGTACCTGATTTCATTTAAACGGGTGAGGTACCGATAATTTCGTTTCTGCCCAATATTGAGCCGTATAACCGATAGTTATTTTTTAGGCAACATAGTCTAACTTTGTAACGAACTATTGGCTTATGATGGACCTGGAACCCGGGAATCGGGGAATGCTGAGGAATATTGCAGGAAACCGCTTATTGCTGTTATTCTTGGCAGCCGTCTTATTGCCTTTATTGTTTTTCCTGATGCTGGATTCTATCTTCCCTTTCCGGACAGAGAAGATCATTTATTCAAAAGTTATTTATGCTTCCGACAGTACTTTGCTTCATGGCTTTCTGAGTTCTGATCAAAAGTGGCGGCTCTATGCTGATATAGACGAAATTACGCCGGAATTGCGCCAGGCATTTATTTATAAGGAGGATCGTTGGTTTTATTACCACCCTGGTGTTAATCCGCTGGCTGTCATCAGGGCTGCAATAAATAATATGGCTAAAGGCAGGAGAACTTCCGGTGCATCAACCATTACCATGCAACTTGCCCGCCTGCTTGATCCGGCACCCCGCAACCTGAAAAGTAAAATACGTGAAATGTTCAGGGCGCTGCAACTGGAATGGCATTATGCAAAAGATGAAATTCTGTTGACTTATCTGAATCTTTTGCCTTACGGCGGAAATATTGAAGGCGTAAAATCAGCCTCCCTGATTTATTTCGGGCAGTCACCCAAAGCACTGAGCCCTGCACAGGTAATAATGCTGATGGTGATCCCGAATAATCCAAACGCGCTGAGGCCAGGCATAAATTATGACAGACTCTTACAGCGTCGGAACCACTGGCTTTCCCAACTAAAAGGACAAAACATCTTCAGCAATGAAGCCATTGAAGACGCAATAAATGAACCTTTTGAACGTAAGCGGTATCCGGTTCCTTCTCTGGCACCGCACCTTTCGTACCGCTTGCGCAACATACCCACGGATAAATACGGGCTGATTACAACCCTGAAACCATCCATTCAGGATAAAGTTGAAGGATTGGTCCGAAATCATGCCCGGCTGCTTCGAACCATGCAGATAAACAATGCGGCAGTGCTTGTTGTAAATAATCATACACTCGAAGTTGAGGCCTATATAGGTTCTGCTGGTTTTGATGAGAACCTCTATCAGGGTCAGGTCGATGGTGTTAGTGCTCTGCGTTCTCCTGGGTCGGCACTGAAGCCTTTGCTTTATGCCATTGCTTTTGACCAGGGGCTGATAAGTCCGAAAATGGTCATCACCGATGTGCCTGCGAATTTCAATGGTTACCGGCCCGAGAATTTTGACGAAACATACCGCGGTAAAATCACAGTAGAGCAAGCCCTGGCGCTTTCATTAAATGTTCCGGCCGTTAACCTGCTCGACAGAATGGGTAACGAAGCTTATCTTGGTGCATTGTCGAAAGGTGGATTTAAATGGATAGCCAGAAACCGGAAAAAGCTGGGCTTGTCGGTGGTATTGGGCGGTTGTGGTGCAACGTTGGAAGAAATAACTACGCTGTATGCTTCTTTTGCAAATGAAGGGATTTTTCATCCGCTAAAACTGCTGAAGAACGAAAATAATTTACGGACTGACACCCTTTGTTCTTCCGGAGCAGCTTATATGCTGACACAGATATTAACAGGCCTGAAGCGTCCTGATTTGCCGGCTCAGTATCAGTCCTCGGCTGATTTGCCCCGGATTGCCTGGAAAACCGGAACCTCTTATGGACGGCGCGATGGGTGGGCGATTGGTTATAACCGGGATTATACAGTCGGAGTGTGGACGGGCAATTTTCCCGGAAACGGAATTCCTGAACTCAATGGAGCTGATTGTGCTGTGCCACTATTGTTCAATATTTTCAGGGCAATAAGTCCGAAGAGCAGGCCCGACTGGTTTGCTCCACCTGAAGATCTTGACTTCAGGCTGGTTTGTTCAGAATCAGGCATGCCTCCCGATACATTTTGTCATCATGTTGTGATGGACTATTTTCTGCCGGGAATCTCACCTTCGGTCCGTTGCAATCATATGCAGAAACAATATGTCAATGAATCAGAAACTATGAGCTACTGCCATACAAGCCTTCCTGAAAAAGGCTATAAAGAAAAATTTTACCCGTATTATCCAGCAGATCTGATTTCATGGTACAATGAAATGCAGGTGCCCTATAAAATGGTACCGCCTCATAACCCGGAGTGTCCGACCATAAACAACGGCAATGCACCCCGGATTACTTCACTTACCGATGGCGCTGAGTATCTGTTGATCTATGGCAGAAGCCAGCAGCTGATGCTTTCATGTAATGCCGAAAATGGAGTTGGCAAAGTATATTGGTATCTGAATGATAAGTTTTATAAGGCTGCAATTCCATCTGAAAAAGTGTTTTTTACACCGGAAGCAGGCAATTACAAGGTCAGCTGCTCCGATGATAGAGGGAGAAACAGTGATGTTTGGGTGAAGGTGACGTTTATTTAAAGTCTAAAGTACAAAGTCTAAAGTAAAAAGTAAAAAGTTAACCTGACATAACGCTGCCTGCCTGCCTTTAGCGTTCAGACAGGCATTTCATCGAGCCATATCGAAGGGCCGTTCTTCTCAATTTTACCCTGAGCCAGTTGAGGGGCCGAAATCCGATATCTGCAAACCGCAATCAGAATTCCTCTTCCTTTTTCCTATCTTTGCACCTCTTTAACAATCAGATTCAGGAATTATGGCATTAAAATGCGGCATTATCGGGTTAACCAACATCGGGAAAACCACCATTTTCAATTGTATCTCCAATACCAAGGGGCAGACTTCAAACTTTGCATACAGTACCAATAAATCGAATCTGGGACAGATTAATGTGCCGGATGAAAGACTGAAGGAGATAGATAAGTTGATTCATTCTGCCAGGATTGTTCCTGTAACAGTTGAGATTGTTGATATTCCCGGTCTTGCCAAAGGTGCAAGTCAGGGAGAAGGCGTAGGAAATAAATTTCTGGCAGATATCCAGCAAACCGATGCGATTATTCATGTGCTTCGTTGTTTCGATGATGAAAATCTTGCCCATGTTGAAGGCTCGGTAAATCCGGTGCGCGACAGGGAAATAGTTGACCTCGAACTCCAGATTCGTGACCTTGACCTGGTTGAAAGAAAAATTCAGCGTCTTGAAAAGGCTGCCAAAACCGGCGACAAGGACGCAAAGCATGGCGTAGATGTTTTGACAAGGGTAAAAGATCACCTTGAAAGTTTTCAGTCGGTTCGCTCGCTGGAGATTGAAGATGCTGACCGTCGATTTATCGACGATATGTATCTGCTGACTGACAAGCCGGTTATTTATGTTTGCAATGTTGATGATTCCTCTGCTGTAAAGGGAAACAAATATGTAGATATGTTCCGGGAGGCCGTAAAAGGAGATAATGCAGAAGTGCTGGTTGTTGC
>JAAXUD010000682.1 GCA_013336205.1 Lentimicrobium sp.
CGGCAAAAGTAAACCTCGTTTTCTTGCCGCATTCCTTTACGGATTTGTCGGTGCTTCCAGTGTACTCGCGTTCCTTTACTATACTTCGGTTATTGACTGGCCGGTAAACTATGGTGGCAAACCTACCAATGCTTTTCCATCCTTTATTGTGGTCGCCATTATCCTTACGATTCTTACCGTTACCATTGCCAGTCTTTTCACCTTTTCAGCAAGGGCAGCCATCTATCCCGGCAAAGCCTATGAACTGCCGGATGAAAGATCAACTGACGATAAGTTTGTTATCGTATTCGATAAAACCACTGTTAAAGACAGCCTGGAAAAACTAACATCCATTCTTCGCGAACAAGGAGCACTCGAAGTATATGAAAAAGAGGTTCAACTTCAAAAATAAGCGGCACATGATAAACAGAAAATCATTAACAGCCATTGCAGCATCATTTTGCCTGCTGCTTTTTGGCACTTCGTGCGACCGCACACGCAACGACAAAGGGTATGAATATTTCCCTGACATGGCACATTCTCTGACTTATGAGACTTATGCCAAAAATCCTGCAATGGCAGATAGTCAGGCAATGAGACTTCCGGCTGAAAATACCATTTCACGGGAAATGATGCCCTATCCTTATCCAAATACACCTGAAGGCCGTTTGCAAGCCGCAGCAGAACTTACCAATCCCTTATCCCCAACACCTGAAGATATTTTAAGGGGCAAACAGCAATTTGAAATATTCTGTAAGGGATGCCATGGTGAACTTGGCAATGGTGAAGGTCACTTATACACCAGCGGACGTTACGCTATAAAGCCGGCTTCGCTTATTTCCGAGAAGATGATGGCTATGCCAGATGCAGACATTTACCATGTGATCAGTGCCGGCTTTAATGTGATGGGTGCTCACGGGCACATGATCCGCCCGGCCGACCGCTGGAAGATTGCCATGTATGTAAAAAATGAACTGCAAAGAAACCCCGTAAAATAAAGGAGCAGCAATGGACACAAGAGTTACCCTTTCAAAACGATTTCATTATGCAGCTATAGCCCTGATTGTTATCGGGGTTGCCATTATGGCTTACGGATTTATTAGTCATCCCGAAAGGGCCTGGGCTAATCTGCTGCTCAACAACTATTATTTCCTGTCATTGGCAATTGGTGCCAGTTTTTTCCTCGCACTCCAGCACATTTCCCAGTCAGGCTGGTCATCGATGTTCAAGAGAGTACCGGAAGCCATGATGGCATACATTCCTTATGCCGGGGTTATCATGCTGCTGCTTTATTTCGGAATGCATTCCATTTATCACTGGACCCATGAAGAAGCCATTGCAACGGACGCCCTGATTCAACACAAAGCGCCCTACCTGAATGTCACTTTCTTTTTTGTACGCATGGTTTTGTTTTTCATTGTCTGGACAGTAATGACCCGCCTTTTAAGACGAGCATCACTTAACGAAGACAAAAACGGTGGTATGAAATATTTCGAAAAGAGTGAACTACTGTCGAAAATACATATCTTTTTGCTGGCATTAACTTTTTCATTTGCCACATTCGACTGGATCATGTCAATTGATGTTCATTGGTTCAGCACCATATTCTCTCTCAGGAATTTCGTTGCCGCATTTTATCACGGAACGGCAGTTATGGTCCTGATTATCATTATTCTTCATCAAAAAGGATATTATCCGGCATTGAACAAGAGTCACCTGCTCGATTTTTCAAGGTATATATTTATGCTGTGTATCGTTTGGGGATATTTTACCTTTTCACAGTTTATGCTGATCTGGTATGCCAATATTCCTGAGGAAACTGCTTACTTTGTTGAACGCTGGCACAGTGGTTTTAAGGTAATTTTTTACGTTAATTTCTTTATAAACTGGTTTTTACCATTTGTACTGATGTTGTCGCAGGTTACCAATAAAAACATTAAGGTAGTAAAAGCCTTAGCCATCGTTTTAATAGCCGGACAATATATAGACCTCTATGAGCAGATATTCCCGACCATTTTACATGCACCGGTTTTCGGGTTGATTGAAGTTGGCTTCTTTGCAGGTTTTGCAGGTCTGTTTGTACTTGTGTTTGGAAAAGCGCTCGCGAGTGCTGATCTGATACCGCGGAATCATCCATACCTTGAAGAAAGTCTTCACCATCACATTCACTAATGTGGTCGATTTTGTATTTTTGTTCAAACACAAAGTAAAGTAAAATGAAAATCAAGCTGACATTTCTGGTTGTGGTAGTGCTTGCCGGATTAAGTCTGAAAGGACAGATTCCGGCAACAAAGGACATTAAGTCTCCTCAGCCTGAAATAGGAATTGTTGAGCACCTTGATGAGTATTTACCTGACGACCTGACCTTTACAGGGACCGACGATAAAACTTATAATTTAAAACAGCTCATCGACAAACCTACGGTGTTGATGTTTGTTTACTA
>JAAXUD010000683.1 GCA_013336205.1 Lentimicrobium sp.
CTTTACCGGTTCCTTTTTTTCTTATCTGATTATACTTTTCCTTACCAACTAATTCGTATTCTTCCTGAGTAGGATAAAGCATTCGCGCATTTTTTTCAACGAGTTCTTCCCTGGTATATCCAAGCATATCGCAAAAACGGGGATTCACTTCTTTCAATACCCTGTTTTCAATAACTCCTATTCCGGCAGGCGCAACACTGTATATGCTGCGCATTTTTTCCTCGCTCTTCCTCAGTGCCTCCTCTGCCTCTTTAAGCCCCGTGATATCAGAAAGAATACTCAGGTTAAAATTCTCACGAATCCGCACCGCGTGATAATGTGCAATGGCACGCGATTTATCCGGACGCACAAAATCAAACTCTCCGATTTCATAACCTTTTGAAAGATATTCCTGGTAGCGCCTTGCATCACCAGGCGAAATGGTGGTTTGGAAATCGCCGACATTCATCTGCAATATTTTCCCGACCGGGTAACCGAACATTTTGGCTGCTGCCTTATTAACTTTATGATAATTTCCGGCATCATCTGCTATCAGGATGGGGTTGAGGGAATTTTCGAAGATTGCTTTTAACTGCTCCTCACTTTTGCGTAAATCTTCTTCTGCTTTTTTGCGCTCAGAAATGTCTTTGACAAATCCAATGTATTCGTTCTCCGATAGTTTTTTTGCATCTAAAATAACATCAATTGCATGACCGTCTTTTCTGAACAGGATTTTTTCAACATTTATTATTTCGCCTGTTTGCTTTAGTTCTCTGAAACTAAGATTCTTTTTACCGTGATCAGCTTTAACCATATCAAAAACTGACAATTGCAGCATTTCTTCAACTGAATATCCCAGTAGTTTACAGGCTGAATTATTGACAAAAGTGTATTTACCATGTTTGTCAACCAGGAAGACCGCTGTTGGCGAACTTTGAATATAATTTCTGAATCTTGTATCACTTTCTTCGGCGCGTTCTTTGGCTTCAGAAAGATTTATTGCGGACTTTTTGCTTTCTGATATATCAGTTAAAGTTAACAGACAAAACCCGCCATTCTGGCTCACAATTCCATTTATACTTGCATATATCGGTAAATTACCTTCTGCTTCTATTATTACTTCACAAGTTTGTTTTATTTTGCCTGTGAAAACACGTTGGAAAAAGGCATTAAATACGGGACGTGTTTCTACTGACACAAAAAATGCAAAATTACTTGTTACCAGGTGTAACCGTTCCTTTCCCAACATTCGGGCGGCTGCAAAATTAAGCTCCGAAATTACACCATCTTTTGAAAGTGAAATAAAACCTGAAGGTGCAAAATCATAGAGTTCTGTATATTTCTCTTGGACAATTTCTGCTTTTTCCTTTGCTATTAAGAGTTCTTCGTTTTGCATTTCCAGTTCAACCTGATGCACTTCCAATTCGTGAATCAGTTTCAGCAAGCCGGATTCATCTGAGATGGCGTTGTATGTGCCTTCACCTCGCAGTTTCAGTTGCTCCTCTGCCTTTTGGCGAAGAATCGCAGCGTCGGATAATGGGCGGACTTGCTTTTTCATGGGTAGTAACTTTTATGTTTTTTTGGCAATGATTTCAAAGAGTGTATAACCCAGTAAAAACTGACTTGTCAAAACATTTATCAATGAAAGTAACAATATGAACTTCATATCAAATATAATATATTTCAGGGCTGTTTCCCGGTTAAAATCACTTATACTGATAATTTTAAATAATTGCGTATCAAGATATTGGCTTAATCCGGATTTTGTTTTTTTTTGTTTTCCACTAATTTTTGTGTAAATTAATTGATTTGTAATCACAGTTGTCCGGGGAAAGTTTTAGATATGCCTGGAATTGATTGAGTATAGCGAATTGCAGCAATTAAATACGCAATAGACCTTGCTTATTATTTTTTGACACCATCCCGTTAGCTATCGGGACACAAAGACTCTGGTATTTATTGAGATATTTTTCTCATCTAATGCGTCCTGAAGGCAATCTGGATGGTGTTTTTGTGTCTTTGTTTCAAGGTTATTTTCAATCTTCCGGGGACAATAGTGATCTTAAATAAAAAGGCCGCTTCCCCGGAAGCGGCCTTTTTAAATTATTGCCGTTGTTTTATTTCGCTTTTCTTTTCTGTTGTTGTTCAACGCTTCGTTTGAACTTGTATTTCAGCATTTTCTGATCAAGTTCGCCAGTTGACTTTTTATGATTGACAAGTTTCATAATCTCTTGTGGCGAATAAGCATTTACATTGTTTCTGTTTACCACCGTCTGGGTTTCAGTATTCTGGAACAATGCAGGCTGTTTTCCGGCTAACGCGCTCTTTTTGGAAGCACCTCCCTGAATTAAGCCATTGATAAATTTAAATGGTTTGCCATCGGCGGTACTGTAGAAAAAGAAATTATTATCTTCATTCACTTCAGCCAGATCATCAAATCCAT
>JAAXUD010000684.1 GCA_013336205.1 Lentimicrobium sp.
GTTAAAAGGAATGAGGTATTAAAAAAATAAAAAGAACATAAAAAAAGTTTAGAGTAAAATATCCTTTTTGTCAAGTCTAAAACAAAGAAATGCCTTATTCAAGGCTTTTTTTGACTAATTACAAATGAAAATTGGATCAGCACCATTGACTGAGAGACTTTTTGGTGATATAATAGGGGGAATTTCAGAGTTGTTTTACAAAACCACAAACCCCTAGCAAGCTATGAAACAGATTAGCGAAAATACGCCCATTCACAAACTTCTTCGCATCGAGAAGCAAGCTGAAGCCGAAGGCACCTTTGTCATTTTGGCGATGGACTTGGCCGGAGGAGAAGGAAAGGAATTCTATAGGTTCATTCTGGAAAAGGATGAGAGGATCTATTTGATGATACTTTCAAAATCATTGATCGGTGACGAAAAGATAAGCAAAGTATCGCAAATAGAAATTGCAAAATCCAACAGAAAAGGCATAATTCTAAAACCTTTTCTCAAAAAGTCTGGGAGAGGAAATCTATCAATCAAAAGGAATTATGAGATAAGTGATCTCATTCACCTATTCTCAAAGGAAGAAAGTTCTGATGTATATGAAGCGGGAAGAGAGCACGAACTCGAAATCTCTTTCGAAAACAAGAAAGGAGAAAAATTCGGGGTTTGGTTCTCAAACTATTGCGGCTACATTCTTGTTCCCGAAAAGGAACCGTAATTGCAAAAAAAACCTCAGCAAATAAACTACCACCAGCTAATGCTGGTGGTTTTTATCTTGCTGACTGACGTCAGCTAGAACAGTTTAAGGTTTTCGAGATCTACCTTTCTATGGTCTTGGTTTCTGATGTAGTTTATCAGGGCATGCTTGTTGATTCCTACGGTGGAGACAAAGTAACCCCGCGCCCAGAGATTGCCTTTGGGAAATTTCTTGGTTTTCTTCTTGAGCCAGCCTGCAGATTTGGATTTGAGAACCATGATTGCGTAGGCTACTGAATATTTAGGAGGTATGATGAGAAAAAGGTGGATGTGCTCATCCCCGATGTGCCATTGCAATAGGGTGAAGCCTTTCCATTTCGCAATGAACTTGAATATTCTTTTGAGCTCTTGTTTAATGTAGTTGTCAGCGAGAACCTTGCCTCTGTATCTGGGAGTCCATACAATATGGTACTGACATATGTATGAAGAATGTTCGAGCTGATAGAGTTTGGTCAACATAAAATCACCTCCTTTCCTGGGGTGATTTTATCATTATCCAAGAGCTAACGCTTTAAACGCACACACCCGCTGACGCGGGTGGTTTACCGGGTTAATAATAAAACGACCAGTCACACATGGGACTGGTCGTTTTTTGCAATGATTTGCGTAAACTCTTACTTAGGCGATGCTATCAATAATTGCGCTAACGCCTTATTCACGGCCATCACTGCCTTTGCGGGGCTTTCCATGATGGTAACTGTGGTTTCGGAAATAAGCTTTGCCACCCCTTCGATAATCATAGACACGCCATCCAAATCCACGCTCTCAAAAGCAAAGCCCTTACTTCCAGAATACTTCTGATGGATATAGTCTCTGAGTTTGATTACGTCGTCTTGGCAATTTCCCTGAACCAAACACCGCATAAAACCATTTCCTTTATTTGGAAAAGAACCACTGAATTCAATCACTGCAAGTGCTGTTCCATATCTGAGTTGTAGCTGTTTGTGAAAGCCATACTGCTCAAAATATTTATAATCTACCGGGATATTGGTATCCAGAACGCTGAGAATACCGCCTTCACCAAGTTCGAGGGTTAACGCAGACAAATCAATGACTGCAAGTATGCTACGAAAATACCCTGTTGGAGTAATAACTACAATAGAAGTATTCATGATTTTTCTCCTTTTTCGTCTAAGGTTTTCCTTAGATCGATTAATTGGCAATGTGCCGTGTCATCTCAAGGACAATCCTTAAGTAACGGGTAACGATAGCACATTTACAATAAATTGTCAAACCAAAACACAAAAAACGCTTTAGCTAAGCGTTTTTAGGCTGTTTGCACGGGTGGAGCTTGCCTGCCGATGAGCCAGGAAATAAATATGCTGGAAAATTGGGAGTCAGTTGAGGTGAGGTTGGAGCGAGCAAGCGTACTGCTAAAATAAATTTAATCTTTCTTGAAACGAAAAAGAAATTTTCCCGCCAAAAGTAAAATTACAAAAACCATACACGTGCCAACCATACCGGCAAAAGACTTTGCAATATTTTCAATATAAATTCCTGGCACTTGATAGTCCGGCATAAGTCCAGAAATCAACTGCTTTCCATTTTCCAAAAATCCCTGTTCCTCAGCAATTTTTTCCAGTCCGTCAGGAAATGTCGAAGCAAGCAATGAAACAAACCCTCCGATAATAATTGCACCAATAAAAACTATTTTCCATTTATTATTCTTCATATGTTT
>JAAXUD010000685.1 GCA_013336205.1 Lentimicrobium sp.
AGCTGAAAACCTGTTTTTCAGAGGCAATGATGCCAAAGAACAGGGATTTCCGGGGCAACGCAGCCGTATGTTGGCGGTACGAAATCTGAAATATTGCAAATTACTCTTTTTAGAGGTGCCCTTATGATGTTTTTTGAATTATAAATATAGTGGTTATGTCAAGAGCTTTTCTATTTTTAGTTTTAACAACTATTACAATCAATGCCTGGGCACAAAAACCGGCTATGAAATTTGGAAAGATCGATCCTGCTCAGTTATCGATGAAATATTATGAGGCGGATACCAGCGCCGGAGCCCTGATACTCGGTGACATAGGAGATATCAGTTTAACATGGGATGACCATTACGGTTGGAGGATGCAAAACAAAAGACACTTTCGCGTAAAAGTATTCAACTCAACCGGTTTTGACCTGGCAAATTTCAAACTTGAAACAGTTGAGTACAACTCGCTTTTAAAAGACCAGATTATAAAACTTAAAGCTACTTCTTACAACCTTGAGAACGGTAAAATAGTTGAAACAGCGTTGGAGAAGTCCAATATATTTACCGAGGAAATTAGCTCAATAGAAAAGAGCAATAATTTTTCAGTACCCAATATAAAGAATGGTTGTATTTTCGAAGTTGAATACCTCCTGGCCTCTGACATTTACTGGGTTTTACCCGACTGGGACTTTCAGTATCAGTTTCCCGCCCTCTACAGCGAACTCAGTTTATCAATTCCTGAGTATTTTAAATTCAAAACACTCATGAAAGGGTATATATCCCCTACAACAACAGAATCTAAAAGCTTCACAAGAAATATTATTTTCTATTACAGTGACGGGACCAGTACCAATGTACCCTATACCGACCTGGTGCAGAAATTCAGATTCGAAAATGTACCTGCCTTCAGGCAGGAACCATATATGAATGCGCTTAACAATTACCTGGCTGCAATTGAATTTGAGTTTGCATCTGAAAATTTTCCATTAAAAAAAAGGGACTATACAACATCATGGGAAAAAATCAGCAAAGATTTATGGGATGACGAAAATTTTGGTCTTCAATTGAAACGCAATTGCCCGATAAAAGAAGAAGCTGAGTTAATAAAAGTCACCTACACCGATCCAAAGGAGAGGTTAATCAAAGCCTTTGAACTGATCAGAAATGCAATGGCATTTAACGACAGATACGGGATTTATATTACAAAGACACTCCGGAAAGCATGGGAAGAAAAAAAAGGCAAAGCCTCTGATATCAATATGTTGCTTATTTCACTTTTAAAAGAGCTGGATATAGAGGCCAATCCGGTTATTCTCAGCACCCGCAGTAATGGGGTACTTCACCCTGCTCAGATAATGCTTGGCAAATTCAATTATGTGATTGCTGAAGCCAGGATTGGGGAAGAAACATTTCTGCTTGATGCAACTGATAAAAAACTGCCCTATAGTATACTTCCCCGCCGATGCCTGAACGGAAAGGGAAGAAGAGTTTCCCAGATTGAATCTCAAAACGATTGGGTAAGCTTGTCGGCAAATAAACAGAATGAAAGACTACTGTATGCTGTAACAACTGTTTCTCCGGACGGGAATATCACTGGTGATTTTAATCTTATGGAAACCACGTATTTTGCCTACGACCGTGCCGAAGAAATTAAAGAAGAGAACAGCAACGAAGATTATGCAGCAATATACGAAGCCGAAAGACCCGGACTCATCATCAATGAATTTATTGTTGAAAATCTGGATAACCGCGAGCAACCTCTTTACCTGAAATATAAAGCTGAGTATAATCTTTCCGACGAAAGCCCTAAGGATATGATTTATCTGAGTCCAACAATGGGAGCCGGAATTACATCCAATCCTTTTATTGCAGAAAGTCGCGAATTCCCGGTCGATTTCATCAACCCATGGTCATCAAAGATTATTAATATGATAACCATTCCGGAAGGATACCAGGTTGCTGAACTGCCGAAAAGCGCAATTTATACACTTCCCAATCAGATTGGGAGCTACAAGTATACGATAGCTGCCAATGGCAACCAGATTCAGCTAATGTGTGTAGTTGACATAAAGTCATCTCAGATACTGGCAGAAAATTATCCGGATGTCAGGGAATTCTATTCTCTCATCGTGGCTAAATATGCAGAAATGGTTGTATTGAAAAAGATTTAGCGATGAGAAATTCCCTTCGTCTTGCTTTTGCAATACTAATAATTGTGTTTTCGGCTTCCATTCCGGCATTTTCCCAGGAACTCTCAGTTTCTGCTATACCTGAAGGCCTGGTCCGTGGTGTTAATTCAGTTATTAGGAGTCATTCACGTACATATACCATTCCTGACGATAATAAAATGGTCATCAGGGAAACCATGTGTCTGACCATAATGAATGAGAAAGCCCTTTCTCAGGCTCATTTATCGATCAATTACAGGGAAGGTGAA
>JAAXUD010000174.1 GCA_013336205.1 Lentimicrobium sp.
ACAAAAAAGGCGTACTTGCCGGCCTGGCGCTGGTGGTGGCTGGTTTCTTTCTGTGTATTCCGGCAGTATCTATGGGTTATTATGGCTTTTTGAGTGCCGTTTCGGTTTTTGCCATTGGAATTGTTATTCTTCAGGTGGCTGCCAATCCTTACGTGAATGCCCTGGGCTCTCCCGAAACTGCAGCCAGCAGGCTTACCCTCACCAATGCCCTGAACTCGGTGGCTACTGTAATCGCGCCGATTTTTGTATCCATGATCATTGTTTCAGCCGATTCGGGCAGTGGCAGTTTAGACCCCAAAGCAGTACAAACACCTTTTGCCGGTATCGGCATCATTACCCTGCTGATTCTGGGAGTTATGTTTTTTCTTAAGCTCCCGGAAATTAATAGTGGTGATGGAAGCGGTAGTGAAGCCAATGCAGTAAAATATAAATCAAGTGCATTCAAATATACCCATATGTGGCTGGGCTCCCTGGCTATTTTCTTCTATATGGGTATTGAGATCGGAATCCCCAGTTTTTTCGCCGATTATTCAAGCCAGCTGGGATTTTCATTTGATTCTGTAACCAAGACTGATTTGCTCAAATATTACTGGGGAGGACTAATGGTTGGCCGTGTACTCGGTATATTTATACTCCGCAAATATTCAGCCAGCAGGATTTTAAGCCTGAGTGCTGCCGGAGGTGCGGTGTTCATTGCGGCTTCACTGTTTATTGGTGGTGGCGATATGAAAAACATTGCCCTCGCTCTTTTCCTGGGTTCAGGATTGTTCCACTCGATTATGTGGCCAACGATTTTCAACCTTTCACTGGAAGACCTGGGTCCGCATGCCAAAGTTGGGTCGGGTGTGATTGCAACTTCAGTAATTGGTGCTGCTTTGTTACCCCCGCTGATGGGCGTGATTCAACGTAGTTTCCTTACCAATGGGTTGATTCTGGCTATTTCCTGCCTGTTTATCTATTATGCTTACCTGGTGTTTTTTGCAACTAAAGGTTCCAAAATCAGATAACTTCTATACTAGTGCTATGTCAAGTGTAAATTGTCGCAATGAATGAAATTAAAGTTCCATCTTTTATTCGGATTTCAACTTTTAGCTTTAGACTTTTTATTTTTGACTTGACACTAGTTTAAGGCTGGTTTATTTATCCGGCAATTCGTTTGGCAGCGGTCGTTTATGGCTGCTTCTGAAAAATGGATTGCCGGATTTTGCTTTTCGGATGTTTAAGCAACTTTCATAATAATATAATTGTGAGTGTTTTGTGCGAATGGCGCTACTTTCCCGGTTTAGTGACTTATGATGATTTTCCGGCTCGTGTAATAGTCCTTAAAATAAATATTCACCAGGTAAATACCCGGCGGAAAGTCAGAAACATCAAACTCAATATCTGAAAAACAAGATGACTTCCTGCTCACAAACAAACCATCAGCATTATACATTGACACATCAAATTCCTCATTTTGATTGCTGGAATGGATGCGGAGCTTATCATTTGCCGGGTTAGGGTTAATCGTCAGCGCCGGATTTTTAATCAATGATTCAGTTTGCATATGGCCTCCGGGAATGATCACAGCCTTGATTTTCAATTCTGCTTCCTGCTGATTTTGAGGAGGGCTTCCTCCCTTAAGCCAGAAGTTCAGGTGCAGCCGTTCATTGCCCACAGGAGGATTTTTGTTCCCTTTATAAGTCCATTCAGCGATCAGGCTGTCGGCCGGCGGCAGTTCAGGGTAGTGGCCATGATGACTCCGGAATAAAATCGAATCGCTGGCCCAGTTAAACTGGTGTGTTGAATAATTGCCGTTAAGATGAAGTGCAAAACCATACTGGTTGCTGCTGTTGTAAGGTTTTGGCTGAATCGTATACCAACCTGCGTTTGATTGAGGGTTCCCCCATCTGGAAAACTCTATGTCTATCTCCCGGGCATCAGTTTCATATGTGAACAACCCGGCTACAATGTTCGGATCTAAATCTTCTATATTGCTCGAAACTAAGAACTTGTAATTCCCATATCCATAAGACTCCTGGGTATAGATTTCGGAGCAAAGCCAGTTGTTGCCTTCTTTTCTGATTTTAAGGTGAAGAATACCGTCGCTGTCAACCCAAACACTTTCCTGCTTGTCAGACCATAAATTGGGCCCCGGGCCACCGTTTCCGCTTTTTACCACCCAGGTGAGACCGGAAAACTGAATAGTTGTCTGTGAATTCGCCATTTTTAAACCTGTTATTAACATGAAGAAGACTACGAGCGTCAGTTTCATATACTTTGTTTTGAAGGTTTTGAAACAGAAATCCGGTTGTGCAACGATATTATTATTCAAATTAATCTGTTTTCGGTGTTTGCTGATTGGCCTGGTTAAAATCGGGTAGCACGTTTCGCTGGCAATAGTTGGTAATCGCATCGCCTGCCGGTCTGAATTTCAACTTCAGCGCTTTGTTCCAGTCTTCGCAGGCTTTATCAGGATTTCCGGTTTGATATAGGGCTACGCCACGATTGTAGAATGCTTCAGCGTAGTCTGGTTTTATCCGGATGGCTGCATTAAAATCATCAATAGCCCCGGCCGGATATCCGGCTTTGCCCTTCAGTATTCCACGGTTGTTTAGTGCAAGCAGGTAACGAGGGTTGCGGCTCAATGAAAGATCGTAATATTTCATGGCCTCTTCGTTGTTATTGGCGGCATCATAGTAGTTGGCGAGGTAAAAATACCCATGTGCCATATCGGCATCCGATCTTTTCTTTTCAATTACATCCGTAAGCAGGGTAGGCGTGTCCTTCCATGTTTTAGTGCGGTTGAAGGTTGCCGCACTCAGCAACGCCAGAATCAATACCGATGCGATAATCAGCATCCGGGAATTGGTCCTGTCGATGGTTGAACGTGCCTCATAAAGATTGCTGAACAACCTGGCAACAATCATAAACAGTCCGATATAAGGAATGTAAGTGTACCGGTCAGCAGTGATAAAGATCCTTGACCAGAAAAGCGGCAACACCATTGAAATGCTCAGCAGAAAAAACAGGCTGCCGGCAATAAATTCTTTTCGGTTTTTGCCGGAAAACCACAAACCGCAGGTGGCCAGCAGAAGTACAAGCAGGGATGAATACACATAGGCAGGCAGACTGCCGTTTACAAGTTCCGGAAATGCATAAATGGCTGATAAATGGGTGGGAGCCAATAATTTAATGATATAAAATGCAATTCCGTAAAGGATAAGGATGAATCGCTGAATTATTGTATAATCCTGTTCAAGCACTGTGATGTGACCGAATGAATCGGCTGCCTTTATTGCGATGATGCCAAAAATGACCGAAAATGCGAAGAAAGGTATTTTTTCAGCAATAAGCTTCAGGCTTAACTTGCGGCCTTTCAGAAAATCAATCAGCAAGAGTATTAAAGGGAAAGTAGCAGCCATCGATTTTGAGAACATCGCCAACAGCGCAAAAAGTAAGGCATACAGGTAGTATTTTGCCTTTTTTTCTGATTCAAGATATCGGTCCCAATAGAGCAGCGCGGCCAGGAAGAAGAACGAGTAAAGGCCTGAACTGCGGGTTGAAATCCATGAAACTGCTTCCACATGCATCGGGTGGATGGCAAAAAGCAGCGCAACAATTCCGGCTGGAATAAAGCCCTGCATCCACCGTTTCATCAACCTGAAAACCAGCAGGGTGTTTAACAGGTGCAGCAGCAGATTGGTGAAGATGTATGGCCAGGCTGTGTCGCCGGCCATTTTGTAGTTTATTGCGAAGGTGAGCACCGGCAATGGCTGGTACATACCCAGGTGGAAATTGCTGAAAATTGCGGTGGTATTGATGGGGCCGTTTCCACTAACCGATTGATCGGAAAGGTATTCGCCGTCGTCCCAGCCTGTCAGAAAATCATTTGAAAGCGAACCGGCGTAGATCAGAAAAGTAAAAAGCAGAATTATTGAGATAAGCAGTGTTTCGCTTGAAACAAAGAATTTCCCCGGAAGTTCAATCTTTCCCGTTTCATTCTTCATCCCTGTCGGTTTTTTGCTTTTTCTTACTCCTGCCATAGCATGGTTTGAATTATCCGGGTAATAACTGAACACAAAGGTATAAGTTTATCAAGGTTTGAATGATTGTTTTCAGAAAGGTTTTTAGAATAATACTTATTTCTGTAATGAGCGCCGGTTCATGACAGGGTCGGGCAATTTTCATTATTGAATTACTCTATAGGTGTATTATTTTCACTTTTAAGGCCTTTCACCGTTTCAATTTGTAAATTTGTAACAGATTCCAGCTGGAATTATTAACAAACGATATTCAAATCAGCATTATGAAAAGTAAAATAAGTCTTGTCCTGGTGGTTATTTCTTTAATTTTAACTACTTCATGTGGCAAAAAAGGTGAGTTGCTTACAGAGCGCGTTCAATATGATGTCACTATCAAAACCCCTGAAGTCGACCTTGATTGGTGGGTGCAGAATCTTGAAGGACCAAAGCGAGAAAAACTGGTTCAATCAATCATTAATTCTGCCAATGCCGGCAAACTGAAGATTTATGATGTAATGTCAAACAAACTGATTCCTGTTGAGGAATTAAAGGCCCGCAGCACACGCACCGAATTATTGACGTTGCAACGTTCTTATGCGCCCTATGAGAATTACGATACTGTAGTGAAACGTGAACTGCAGTTGTCAGATATTTCACGGCTCAGGTTCCTTGAAGAATGGTATCTGAACGAAGAAACAGGTTTTATAACCAAAAAAGTAATCGCAATTTGTCCCCTGGTTGAGAGTTACACCGAACAGGGTGAATTGCGCGGTTACAACCCCCTTTTCTGGCTTTCATTTGAGAAAAAATTTCCTTTGGAGGCAAAGTAGGGGCGTTGTTCCTGTTATTGGAATGGGGAAGGATTTTAAAAATATCGGCTACTCTTCTAAATTTACCCAAAACTACCCTTAGCGTCTCGCTAAGGGTTTTTCAATCTTCTAAAACTTCCAAACCCCAAACTCCAAACTCCAACCCCCAAACTCTAAACTCCAAACCCCAAACTCCAAACCCCGAACCCTAAGCTCCAAGCTCCAAGCTCCAAGCCCCGTGCCCTGTGCCCTGTGCCCTGTGCCTTTTGCCCTGAGTCCTCAGCTCATTCCCGGGTACCGGATGGCCTCGGCTTGGTTCGACAAAGAGCTCACCAACCATCGCTCGACCACCGACTACTAAGAAAGACCGCCCGAATGAATACATAAATAGTTTTTCGCTCTTCAGGAACTAACCCAATCCTGAAGCGCATCAGTATCTCAGTCTCTATTTCTCTCAATTTCTTTGTCTTTAGGTCTCTTAATCTCTCAATCTCTCAATCTCTTAGTCTCTCAGTCTCTTAGTCTCTTAGTCTCTAAGTCCCTGAGTCTGTAGCTAAAGAGACGAGATTTTTCAATTTAACTTCCAAGCTCCATGCCCTGTGCCCTGTGCCCTGTGCCAATTTTTTACCTACTTTTGCACCCCTAACTCAACTTGATGCAATATCATTTTCACACGCTTCCCAATGGCATAAGAATCGTTCACCGGAACTCAGACCGGCTTGTCGGGCATCTGGTTGTCATGATTAATACAGGTTCCCGCGATGAATTTCCCGGCGAGGAAGGCCTGGCTCATTTTATAGAACACGTAATTTTTAAAGGTACCGGAAAACGCAGACTTCACCAGGTACTTGGTAACCTTGAAAACATCGGCGCCGACCTTAATGCATACACCACCAAGGAAGAGACCTGTATTCACGCATCTTTCCTGAGTTCCTTCTACCCGAGGGCTATCGATTTGTTTGCCGATATCCTGTTCAATTCCACATTTCCTGAAAAGGAAATTGAAAAAGAAAAGGATGTGGTGCTCGATGAAATCAATTCATACAAAGATTCGCCATCGGAGCTGATTTTTGATGAATTTGAAGAAATGCTTTTCAGCGGTCATCCGCTCGGAAAGTCGATCCTTGGTTCACCGGCATCTGTGCGCAAGATAAACAGAAAGCGTATCATTAATTTTCTGTCCAACCATTATAATACCGATCAGATTGTAGTTAGTTCGGTTGGCAATATTTCATTTAAACGGCTGGTAAAACTCGTTACAGCATCTTTTGGATCAATAGTGCCAAATTTGCGAAATCAGCCCCGGCCCGATTTTACACCTCAGCCGGCAAAGCAGTTGATTCAGTCGCGAAGAGTGTTTCAAACGCATTGTATATTAGGAAATTACGCTTATAGTTATGGTGATCCCAGGCGAACGGCACTTGCACTGCTGACTAACCTTTTGGGCGGACCGGCTATGAATTCCCGACTGAGCATGGCGCTGCGCGAACGAAACGGGCTATCATACAATATTGAGTCTGTTTATACACCTTATGCCGATACCGGGTCTTTTATGATTTATCTCGGTATCGATAACGGGGCGCTTGAACGTGCG
>JAAXUD010000686.1 GCA_013336205.1 Lentimicrobium sp.
TACCTCTCTATAAGCGATTCCCGCTTGACGAACTGAAGCAATTCAATCCAGACCTGGTGATTAATATTGCTGCTTCGCCTTTCTATTACAACCAGGGATTGCTCCGCCGGCAGGTGCTTCGCGAAAATGCCCTGAAATATGGGTTGCCGATAGTCTATGTTAACCATGTAGGTGCTCAGACGGAATTAATTTTTGATGGTGGCTCTATGGTTTGCGATGCCGGAGGCAATATCAGGGATTCCCTGGCACTTTTTGCCGAAGATTTTAAAGTAGTTGATATAAATGCACCCTATTACCTGGATGAACCTGCGGCTGAAATTGAAATTCCTGAATCTATTGCTGACATAGGCTTGGTTTACCAGGCACTTGTAACCGGAATCCGTGAATATTTCGGGAAGATGGGCTTTCAAAAAGCGATCCTGGGTTTATCAGGGGGAATTGATTCGGCAGTAACTTTGGCCCTGGCAGCTGAAGCGCTGGGCGCTGCCAATGTGCGGGGTATTCTGCTCCCTTCAGAGTTCTCATCTGATCATTCAATTGATGATGCACGGCAACTGGCTGAGAATCTGGCCTGCCCTGCCGACCTAATATCAATTGCAACAGTTTACAAAGCTTTTGAAAATAGCCTGCAGCCATTTTTCGCCGGTTTGCCTTTTGGTCTGGCCGAGGAAAACCTTCAGGCCCGGACACGCGCCGTACTGCTTATGGCGATGTCGAATAAATTTGGTTATATTCTGCTGAATACCAGCAATAAGAGCGAGGCAGCCGTTGGTTATGGTACCCTTTACGGGGATATGTGCGGAGGCTTGTCGGTGCTCGGTGATGTATATAAAACAGACGTCTATAAACTGGCCAGGTATATTAACCGGGATCGTGAAATTATTCCGGAGAATTCAATCTCCAAACCTCCTTCAGCAGAGTTAAGGCCTGACCAGAAAGACAGCGATTCCTTGCCGGAATATGATTTGCTTGATCGCCTGCTCTTTCAATACATTGAAAAGCGCAAAGGGCCACGTGAACTTGAAATGATGGGTTTCGACCCTGCCCTGGTCAGTCGGGTACTTCGTATGATCAATATGAATGAATGGAAGCGCTACCAGACACCTCCGATTCTCCGCATTTCACCCAAAGCCTTCGGTATGGGCCGGAGAATGCCGATTGTCGGGAAATACCTGAGTTAGGCACTCTATTAAACCCAGTGAACCGAACAGCATTTTGAACGTGAACAAAAGTTCTTTAAGAAAATAATCTAATAATAGATTTTGAGCGAAGAAATGAACAATAATTATAAAGTAGGCGATTTAATTTATGATGCGAATATTTATGATGGAATGAATACCAACCTTGCTGATTTGCAATTTTATAAGCGTTGGTTACCAAAAAATAAGAATGCCCGAATACTTGAGCTTTGTTGTGGCACAGGCAGACTTACTGTTCCAATTGCAAAGGAAGGATATTTAATTAGTGGGGTAGATTACACTTCTTCAATGCTCGAACAAGCAAAAGTAAAAGCTTCCGAAAGTGGATTAGACATTGAATTTATTGAAGCAGATATTAGAACTTTAGATTTGCCTGAAAAATACGATCTTATTTTTATTCCATTTAATTCAATCCATCATTTATATAGAAATGAAGATTTATTTAATGCATTTAGTGTTGTTAAAAAACATCTTAAAGAAGGAGGGGTATTTCTGTTTGATTGCTTTAACCCGAATATTCAATTTATTGTCGAAAGTGAAAAAGAACAAAAAGAAATCGCTGAATATACAACCAGGGATGGAAGAAAAGTATTGGTAAAGCAGGTAATGCGATATGAAAATAGAACCCAGATTAATCGCATAGAATGGCATTATTTTATTAATGATGAGTTTAATTCTATTCAAAATCTGGATATGAGAATGTATTTTCCTCAGGAATTAGATTCGTATCTGGAATGGAATGGTTTTAAAATTATTCATAAGTTTGGAGCTTTCGATGAAGAAGCATTTAATGATAATTCAGAAAAACAGATATTTGTTTGTCAATAATTTTATTATAGAAATTACAGGGCAAAATTTGCTTTTTGGAATTAAAAATACAAATGAAATAATAAACGCAGTGCCTGACAGCCGTTTTGCAAAAGCGGGGGTTTTGCTTCTATGACAGTGAAAAGCTAAATCCAGGTTTTATGCTTCTAATATAGTATAGTGCTGAAAGTTCCCTTTTCCAAAAGCGGTAAAATATTTATTATCGGGATATTAAGAACTGTTTGTTTTAAATTTCTCTTAAATGACGCAGGTTAAGGTTGTCTGGCATTATCAGTTTGGAAGAACCTGTGGCTTTGACCGCCTCTTTTTCTTTTCCGGCTTCAGACAGGTTTTTATCATGCGACTGGCATTTAAAAAAAAACTACCGGAATAATTATA
>JAAXUD010000175.1 GCA_013336205.1 Lentimicrobium sp.
GTAAAAAGAGTAAAAACAGATGCGGATGTTATGCGGTATGATGCAATAACAGAACATCATCACCATTTGTACTGTGCGGTTTCAGACCGGATGGAAGACTATTTTGATCCTGAACTAGACAATTTGCTTCAGAATTATTTTAATAGGAAGCAGATTCAGGGATTCAATGTAAGCGACATCCGCCTCCAGTTGATGGGCAACTTTGACGAAAATAAACAATCATAAACAAATACATAACTTAAAAAAAATGAAAAAAATGAACAAAATAGGCCTCGACGAGGCTATGTCAGCACAGCTGATTGACAAATTAAATGACCTGCTTGCGAACTATCAGGTTTTCTATCAGAATGCCCGCGGTTTTCACTGGAACATTAAAGGTGAAAAATTCTTTGAGCTTCACCTGAAATTTGAAGAATTGTACAATGACCTGCAAATAAAAATAGATGAAATTGCCGAACGTGTTCTAACGCTGGGCGGTACTCCGATTCACTCATTTGCCGGCTACCTGAAGGTGGCAGAAATTAAGCCGATCGAAAATGAGACCAACGGGCCTGTCTGTGTAGGTCATATTTTAGATGCCTTTTCAAAACTGTTGGTAAAAGAACGCGACATCCTCAATCTTTCGGCCGAATTAAATGACGAGGGAACCAATGCAATGGCAAGTGACTATATCCGTGAAAAAGAAAAACTTGTGTGGATGTATTCTGCATTTATGTCCAGGTAATTAAAATTAAAAATTACCACTTTCTAAAGTCAAACCAAATGATAATTCACGGCAATAATTGCCATAATTACTGTTCAACCGCTAAAACTGATTTTGGCTGGAAGTCTCAACATCGCTTCTACTGATAGGAAAATTGGTTTTAGCATACTGGTTAATGATTAAATGATTCTCACAAGTATTATTGGCATTTATTACCCGATAACAACAGGCGCCTGTTTCTCAGAAATTACCTCAATAGCTGGGAGTCGGGTGTCTGTTACTTGTATTCAATTTTTTAGTCCCAACGAAACATTTAGAGCCTAAATCGGGTTTATCCGGAAAACAAGAGTGTTATTTAGACAATCTTTTCTTGTTGACTTAAATTTTCACTTCGAGCCAGATTCCTCTCCGGCAATTTGGGTAGAAAAATCTTTATAATTTACTACAAAGTCCTATGAAATATATCGGAGCCCATGTGAGTGCGGCCGGAGGTGTTGAGAACGCCCCTGTTAATGCTTCAGCCATTGGAGCCAAAGCCTTTGCCCTGTTTACCAAAAACCAACGGCAATGGATTGCCCCTCCCCTTTCTGAAGCAAGTATTGCAAAGTTTAAAGAAAACTGTGCTATACATGGGTTCGAGCCCTGGCAGATTCTTCCTCATGACAGTTACCTTATAAATCTGGGGCATCCGGGAAACGATGAGTTGGCGAAATCAAGGGCAGCATTTCTTGATGAAATGCAACGCTGTGAACAATTAGGCCTCGACAGACTGAATTTCCACCCGGGTAGCCACCTAAAGTTAATTTCGCCGGAAGAAAGCCTGAAAATCATTGCCGAATCTATCAACATAACACTGGATAAAACCAAAGGAGTAACTGCCGTAATTGAAAACACTGCCGGGCAGGGAACTAACCTTGGCCACAACTTTGAGCAGTTAAGTTTTATAATTGACCGTGTTGAAGACAAAAGCCGGGTTGGCGTATGTCTCGACACCTGTCATACTTTTACCGCCGGTTATGATCTGATAACTCCGGAAGGATATGAAGAAACTTTTAAACAGTTTCACAATACGGTTGGTTTTCAATATTTGCGCGGTATCCATTTGAATGACAGTATGAAACCACTGGGCAGTCATGTGGATCGTCACGACAGCATAGGAAAAGGATTTCTGGGGACAGATGTATTTAAAAGATTAATGAATGACGCTCGTTTTGACAATATTCCGTTAATACTTGAAACACCCGATGAGGATTTATGGGCCATGGAAATTGAGATTTTGTATGGAATGATACTTCAATAACAAAAAATGGGCATGAAACTCTTCGCCAATAACAAAATCCCTTCAAATTGCTTACTTCCTTTTACTGAGCCTGAGAATTTGAATTCCAACAACTTTCCAGATTTGCTAAACAAAAATTTGCAATTAAAATTTTTATTAGTATATTCGTATCCGGCTTATAATAGAATTTTCGATAGAAAAATTGCACAAAAAAAACCTGGTATTTGAATCTACATATCCTTGCTACTTAACTAAAATCTACTTTCATGGCAGAAATTATTCAAACAGATGGCACACCAAAAGAAGGCAAACTAGTAGCGCCAGGGTATAAGATTTTAGTCGCCGAAGACGAGGAGTCGAATTTTCGTTATATAGAAAAATTGCTGAAAAAGGCAGGATTTGAATTATTAAGGGCTAATAATGGCCTGGAAGCTGTCGAATATGTTGAATTTGACGGTAACATAAATCTTATTCTGATGGATATAAAAATGCCGGTTATGAATGGCGTTGAAGCAACCCGTGAGATAAAAAAGCTAAAACCGGAGATCCCTATTATTGCCACTACAGCTTTTGCTATCCCTGGCGATCGTGAGGTGTTTCTCAAAGCCGGATGCGATGATTATATCCCAAAACCAATCAGGGCTGGTGAGTTGATAGAAATGATATTAAAGCACATTTCCTGACAAATCAGGCTATTTTTATCATTAAACTCTTGCCCGGCAAATGATACCGGGCTTTTTATTTTATGAAATCCCCACTGGGATTTCTATTCTGAAGGTCGTACCTGCGTCGGCATCTGATTCAAAATTGACGGTTCCTTTCAGATAATTCGTCGTTAATAATTTAACTGAATAAGTACCAATCCCACGATCCGCGCCTTTTGTTGAAAATGATCTTTGAAAAATCTGGCGTTGAACCATTTCTGACATCTGACCCGGATTGTTAACCCAAAACCAAATGGTTGTATTGTTTATCCGGGAACCGATTGTTATCACTGAATCTTTGGGACTCGCCTCCAGTGCATTTTTAATCAGATTGATTAAAACCCGCTTTAAAAGTTGTGGATCCGTTTCCATTTGAATTGAATGTGAAAATGGATCAACAACAATCCGTTTCCCTTCTGCTATCTGATGATGAGCCAGATAAGCCGCAACATCGTGAAGTACCTGAACTGAAGAGTAACGTGTTATTTTGATTTGTAAGTCACCGTTTTCAGCTGCACTAAGTGCTCTTTGGGAAACAATATCTTCGATCAGATCATTACTGGCTTTTTCAGCTATATCAACAAATTCCTGTCTTTCTTCCGGACTTGACACATCTTTTATGGCCGATAACAATCCATTCAGCCCTGTGGCTGTATTCAGGACATCATGAAAAAACATGCGCTCCAGCACCCTGCGACGTTTCAGATCACTTATATCTTTAACTGTCAGTATTATATAATTATTATCATTGAACTTAAAAGGTGCCGCATTTATCTGTAAATCGTAAGATACATCAAATCCTTCGGCTTTGGATGTGATACGACATTCCTTCATGGATGACATTCCTGTTCTCTGGCATTCCAGAATGGCATTGATTGCCCCGCAATATTTACATGATTTTGTAGTGCCGCAGCCTCCGGGAGTTTCAGAAGCATGAAGGCAATCCAGCAGTTCTCCGGGCCTTTTACCTAACAAATCCAAAGAGGATAAATCACCTACCAATGCCAGCAAAGCCTTATTCGAAAAGACAAGCTGACGCTCCTCGTTCAGAATCATGGCCACATCAGGTATTGCATCAGTGATTAAACTAAGCAGCTGGTTACCTGCCAGTACATCATATTGCCTGACAATCTCCTCATAGGCTGCTCTGCCAGAGGACGCATATTCAGAATCACCGGTCTTTGATTTATCTATATTTCCCATTTTATTACGAATCCAGATAGCAAATATACTGCTAATCCTTCTATATAATAGCTTTACAGGTTTTGTGAAGCCAACAAACCTTTTTATAAACCTCAATAATACCTTTAGATATAGTCTAACGGATGTTATTAAAGCGCACATTTTTTATAATATGTGCAGTTAGGTATACATAAATCCCTGCAATTAAATAAGTACTTTTACAATGAAATTCCCGCATTGCCTTGAGAAGCCATCAGGCCAATTGAGCTTTTTAGAATGGATTCGTCTTTTGCTACTGATTAATGCACCCTCATGTTGACAATAATTTTACCTGCATTTGAAATATCTGATAGCAGACCAAATCAATCTGATGCCGCAGTAAGCTGAGATCAGATACATAACCTTCACAAAGCTATTGTTAAGAAAACCATGTTAATCTTTATTCAATGAAAAATTCAGTAAAAGACCTTCTGAAGAAATATGCAAAAATTGAATTTGCGGAAACATACCAGGCTTGTGATGTCAATATACTGGAAGAATCCGCTAAACTGCTCATTGATTCAGGGCATGCCTGGGCACCGGAATTAAGCAATTTCTATCTGGAAAGCAATGGTTTTTTCTACAATGGCATATATATTTTCTCCATCAGATCAGAAGAAGTTCCTGAAGATTATGATTTGCTTGTTCAGAATGTTCAGTGGAATATTTCAGAAAGGCTGCCCGAATGTGTTCTGTTTGGCCGTTCTGATGAGGAAGTATATGTTTATAATAAAGCTGAAAAGAAATACCAGATACTGGATTTTACAGGCTGGGATGAGTATTATGCATTTGAAACGATGGCTGAACTGTTTGAATTTGTTGTTACGGAAAGACGCTGATAGTCGGCCGGTACATTTTTCAAATTGAAACAAACAATTATAGAGTCTTCTGTCAGGTTCTCTACAATTACAGGAAAGGGTTAATCAGCTTATATTCAATACAATACACACCACAATACAACAACAAAGCCTGTTGCATTACAACAGGCTTAAATTATTAAAATCAGATTGTATTTTCCAGTAATCCTTACCTTTTAAAGCAATCGCCCCAGTTCACATTCCTCATATCCCCGGATTTCTCAAACTCAAGGTGCATACCAAAAGCAGCCGCCAAAGTGCAGGGGGTATGGGTATCTCCGGCCAGGCTGGCATAATCACTGAGTGCCTGCCGATAATCTGGATGAACGCAGTTATCAATAATAGCCTGCATTCTGGCCTTGGGCGATTTTGACCGCAAATCTGCTACACCTTGCTCAGTAATAATTACCTGAACCGAATGTTCGTTGTGATCGGTATGAGAAACCATGGGGACAAAAGCACTGATCTTGCCACCTTTGGCTATTGAAGGACAGGTGAATATTGAAATATAGGCATTCCGGGTAAAATCTCCGGAACCACCTATGCCATTCATCATTTTACGTCCCATAACATTGGTGCTGTTTACATTACCAAACAAATCGGCTTCAATGGCTGTATTGATTGATATAATACCAATTCGACGCGCCACTTCAGGACTGTTTGATATTTCCTGCGGCCGGAGGACAATGCGTTTGTGGAAAAAATCAAGTTCATCGTAAATACTTCTGAGCATATCGGGCGAAACGGTGAGTGAACAGCCACTTGCAAACTTAACACGTCCTTGTTTCATCAACTCAATAACACTGTCCTGAATTACCTCAGTGTACATCTCAAAGTCAGGAATACCTTTATGGGCGCCCAGTGCTGACATAACTGCATTGGCAATATTACCCACACCCGATTGCAAAGGAAGAAAAGAAGATGGAATTCTTCCGGCTTTCATTTCTGCAGATAAAAAGCCGGCTACATTCCGGCCAATCTGTTCTGTTACCTCATCTGTATTGGCAAATCCTCCGACTTCATCGGGAAGGTTTGTTAACACAACACCTGCAATTTTAGAAGGATCAACTTTAATGACTTCAACCCCTGCCCTGTCGGATGGTTTATAAATAGGAATTTCGCGACGGTTTGGAGGATCAGCAACAATATGTATATCGTGCATTCCTCTCAGTGCTTTCGGATGAAATGCGTTAAGCTCTATAAGAATTTTATCGGCCACCTTGCAAATTGTTGGTGAAATTCCTACACCCGTTGTCAGCACTATTTCACCTTGTTCGGTTACATCGCAGGCTTCAATTATGCCCCAGTTAATTTTTCCCAGGAAGCCATACCGGATATTTTGACCGACAACAGAAAGGTGTGAATCAAAATAATCTGCCTTGCCTGCATTTATAAGATTTCTGAGGTCAGGATTCGATTGGTAAGGAGTTCTGAACTTAACAGCCTCAGCCCTGGCCAGCGAGCCATCAAGCGAATCGCCCGTTGAAGCCCCGGTGATTACACCAATTTTAAATGGCCTGCCCTGGGCATGCTCCATTTTAGCCTTTTCGCCTATCGCAACAGGGATTGACTTTACTGAACCGGCAGGAGTAAAGCCACTGAAACCCACCACTTCATCGTGGTTTA
>JAAXUD010000687.1 GCA_013336205.1 Lentimicrobium sp.
CTTCCCGGCTATGGTGGATGGTCAATCTTATGGCAGAAAGCCAGATGGATCTGCAAACTTTTTCATTTTTACTGAAATTACCAGGGGTGCTTCAAATAACAATGCCACCACCCTTCCCAAAAGAAGAAAATAATAAACAAGACAGGCCTGGCTATTCAACTTCAGAATAGCCAGTTCAGCTTTTAAATAATTAATTCAGTAGATCCGGACCACGGAATTTGATTCAGGATAACAAGCTGTCAGCTTACTTTAAAAAAACAGAAAAATGTCAAAAGAAAAAATTGGGATCGGTGAAATATCCAAACCCCGCTTTGAGTTCCGTTCGTTCGGACAAAATTTCGACAATGCACATAAGCGCATGGCCCGTTTCTCAGTGCCGGTCCCTGAAAAAGTATGGGAACGCCATTCGGATGAAATTTATATTCTTTCACGTACCAACGATATCAACAACACCAAGATACGTGATGGCAAAATGGACATAAAAACTTATGTGCAAACAATTGATGGTCTGGAGCAATGGAATCCGCTGATGAAAGGTGAGTTTCCGATTCAGGCCTCGGTGCTAAAGGATGAAGTCTTCCCGGCTTTTCAGGTCGGAATGCCGGCTCTGGACAAGGAAGTTTATACCTATGATGAATTCATGGAAATCATCAACAATCACCCTGATCTTCAGGCGGTAAGGGTTCACAAACAACGTCTCGGCTATATGGTAAATGATACCATCTGCGAATACGGAGAAGTACTCATCAATGGCGCCCGGGTAGTTACCATTAATTCTGAATCAACTGAGGTTGAGGATATCAGGAAAACTATGAAAGATGTTGGTTTGGAAGGTGTGGAAAACATCAATTATCTGCAGGCTATCAAAAGAGTTATTGGAATGATTAACAAGCCTCTGGCTAATTAAAAACACAGGAAATGGCACAGGAAATAGAACGCAAATTTCTGGTTAACGGCGAGTTTAAACAACTGGCCCACAAAGAAACCCGCATCACACAAGGCTATCTCTCTTCAGTCCCTGAGCGCACTGTAAGGGTGCGTACCAAAGACGACAAAGGGTTTATCACCATCAAGGGAATGGGTAATGCCTCAGGCGCCAGCCGTTACGAATGGGAAAAGGAAATTCCGGTTGAAGAGGTCCGCGAGTTATTGAAAATATGTGAGCCGGGCGTAATCGATAAAACCCGTTACCAGGTTAAGGCAGGTCCGCATACTTTTGAAATCGACGAGTTCTACGGCGAAAATCAGGGCCTTATCGTAGCAGAGGTAGAGCTTGGTTCCGAAAATGAAACCTTCGAAAAACCAGCCTGGCTGGGCCAGGAAGTAACCGGAGAGGTGAAGTATTATAATTCAATGCTGATGAAGCATCCGTTTACGAAGTGGTAGCTTAAGGGAAAGTAAAAAGTCTAAAGTAAAAAGTAAAAAGTTGAGTCCATTCTGAAAACTAAATATATTGGTGTCCAATCTTTTTTTAACTTTTCGGAGCAGGCTCAAAGTTTTAAAAAAAAAAGTAAAAGGTAAAAAGGGATAGCCTGTCCTGCCTGCTTGTCGTGGGCAGGCAGGTATAATTCCGTTGTAGGATGGAACTTCACATTTTATTCATTGAGGCATTTTGCAATTGAAATAACACTGGTATTCATGAGGGACCTGTTGGAAGGGAAATTCGTCGAATTGTTAAATCAGAAAGTCTATTTATCAGCCCATAGTGAATAGGGAATAGTATAAATTAGCGTACCAAACAAAGTAAAAGTATATGTCTGAAAAAGATGATGAGTTAAAGGCATTACAGGGATTCGATCCGCTCGATATGCGGAACTACCGCATTGAAAAGTTACCGAAACGTGAAAAATCAGGTTTTGAACGCTGGCTAACCATCATTGGGCCTATACTGGCTGTAATTTCATTTATCCTGTTTGCCTTCGTTATCAAGCTGCCTTTTCTTCAGCATATTGATCCTGCTCAATTGGTTTCGGAAGAAGCAAAAAAAGCTTTTGAAAAGCTCGGTTCCATGGCTTTTACAAGGTCTAATGAAATGATGCTGGCGATTTTCATTGCCGGAATTATTCTCTGGATGACCGAGGCTATTCCGAACTACCTGACATCATTGATTATTATTGTCAGCCTGGTGCTCACCGGTGTGCTCAACGAAAAGGTGGCCTATGCCCAGCTTGGGCATCCGGTGATGTGGCTGAACATCATGTCGTTTGTGCTGGCAAGTATGCTGGTAGCAACCGGAGTTGCCAAAAGGTTTGCCCTGTGGTTTATCCTGAAGTTCGGAAAAAATGCCGGAACCATTTTCATGAGTTTTATCGTAATTAATATTGTGCTCTCGGCATTTATCTCAGCCACAACAGCCAAAGCTGCTATTTTGCTCCCCATTTTTATGGTTATCGCTGCCATTTAT
>JAAXUD010000176.1 GCA_013336205.1 Lentimicrobium sp.
ATGATGCTCATTGCTTCAGAGGCACTTCTGCATTCACCCACCAATTCAAGGAAAGGAACTTTCTGAATATACCCCGCTATCTTTTTAACAGCCAGCGGTTCATCATCAATGGCTATACAACGTATGTTCATACCGGGATTGTGAGGTTAACTTCAAACTCATTTTCTGTGTCGGATATATCCAGCCTGTATTCCGTTTCATATAATAAGTTCAGGCTTTTTTTAATATTCTCCAGCCCGATGCCCGGATATTCATCGTATCGACTTGCAAAGGTTTTATGTTTGCTGTTTTTAATTATACAGCCAAGGGTATTTTCATGGATCTGTAATTCAAAATAAATATATGATTTATTCGGATAACTCACGCCATGTTTAAAAGCATTTTCGAGCAATGAAACAAACAACATAGGAGGTATTTTAATGTCGGGAATCTGATCAGGAATCAGCACGGTAACTTCTACCTCCTCTGAGTGCCTGAGTTGCATCAATGAAATAAAACTGTAAATAAATTCAATTTCTTTTCTCAGTTCAATGGTGCTTTGAGCCGAATCATAGAGTAAGTAGCGCATAAGTGTCGAAAGCCGTTCAACCGCATCCTGGGCTTTTGCTGTATCCATTTCAATGAGCGAATGAATATTATTCAAAGTATTCATAAAAAAATGCGGGCTTACCTGGTGCCTCAACAGGGCAAGGTTAGTTTTTAGTTGTTCTTTCTCGGCATCTTTTCTCAGTTTCTCCTCACTTAACCATTTCGACATCAGTTTAATAGTAGTTCCTGCACCAACTAATAAGATACAAATAATCAGATTATCTGCAAAAGCCATAATGGGCGGTTTTTGCATACGTACCTCAGGGCCTGGTGGCATCAGGCCATTTAAATCACCTGATGGCGAACCAGGCAAAGGTGCCTTGCCTGATGGTACGATCAAGTTGACGGCAATTACCAGGATGACCAAAGCAGATACCGAAACAAAGTAATTCCGATATCTCTTTTTTAAAAGTAACCGGGGTACCAGGATATACACATTTGCCAGAAAAATAACGAGATAGCCAAATACACGCATCCAATTATTTGTCACCTCATTCCAGTTGATTTGTCCGGAACTGCGTTCGCTGAAATAAGGCACTGAAAAAACGAAAGCCCAAATCGAGAAGTATAACAAAAATTCAATTTTCCTGCTGCTTAAAGAAAGTCCTTTCATTTTACAAAAGTATGTAAATCGTTAAAACTGTATTTTATAAATAACATTCGGAAAAAACCCGAGCTGGTAAGTTGTGTTTATTGACTGGCTCTGGTCGTCATAGCTTTGCGAAAATACGTTTTCGTTGTCTGTGATGTTTTGCAGGTCAATGGAAAATGACTGTGAAAGTTTTTTCGTCCGGCTGTTATGCGTATATCCAAGCTTGAAGTCTAAACGGAAATAATTGGGATAAAACGCTGAATAGGCATCTGTAGATAATTGTTCATGACCAACGGCAATGGAGGCTTCCAAATCAATAGGAGTGTAGGCTCTTCCACCAGCGTTGGTGCATTTTATGTCGGCTGAGATTTTGTTTCGTTTTTCGCTTCCCACAGTCCATTCTTTCCCGCCCAAAATATTGAAAACATATTTCCCGTTGAATGCAGTATTTCTTTCTATACCATCACTTCCCACGTATTTGGAACTGTATATGGAAGAGGTAAATAATCCATAATACCCGTGGCTGAAAAATTTCTCTATGGTTAATTCTAATCCATAGTTTGTTCCGGTTCCGTTATTTGCCAGGCTGTCCTCCAAATCGGTCTTAAAACCTGCACCGGTATTCAGCATGGAGTAGCTGCTCGAAAAAGTATTTACCGGAACATTGTAAAGTGACTGATAATAGACCTCAGTTTTCAACCGCCAGTCTTTGATGGGTTGCAAATCGTAGCCCAATACAAAATGATGGCTCCTGGTAAAATCCAGGTTTTCATTATCATATACGTAGGAACCATCAGCAACCTGAGTTTGTAAAAAGTAAACATTAATGGGTTGCATTTGCGAATGAAGCCCATATCCCAGAGTAAGGCTGCTTTTGCTGTCTATGTCATATTTTAGCCCCAGGCGCGGCTCAACCGACAGCGAATTATTAAGGAAAAACAATTGGGAATGCACCCCCGCATTGAGTGTCAGTTTATCGTTAAAACTATATTTGGCGTGAGCGTATGCTTGTGCCAGATTGGTGTAACTATCATAATCCCAGATCTGTTTCCAATCCGACTGAATTTGGTCTTTTGTCTGGTAATAAAGATACAATCCCATCAGTTCATCCTGAATACCTATTTTTATAAACAGTTTTGAATTTACTTTTAAATTATAACTTGTAGCAAAATTATAGCCCGATTTAGTTACGATATTTTCTGAACTTGTAAACTCTGAATCGCTTAACCGATCAAAACCATAATCTGTTTGTCCTGAATTTGAATAGTTTAGTCCGATATTAGAACTAATATATGATTTGTTGTTCACTTGTTTGAAATGCTTTAATCCGATAATACCAATCTGACTGCTCAAATCATGCCCGCCACCCTCACTGGCATACAATGAACCTGAAGTGCCGCCATCAATATTGATACTGCTTGTTGCCAGAATTCCAAACAAGGTAAACCTGCCTGCTTTTGTATTGCCGCTGTTCACATTAAATGACAAATCCTGGTACGATGGCAATGCTGTGGTGCCAATATCAATACCTACTGCCTGGGCAACTCCTGCCAATGCATAACGGTAACCCGCCAGGTAAGATGAACCTTTTTCCTTACTGATTGGTCCTTCGGTGGTAGCCTCCAAACCGGTAATCAGGCCTGCCTGCAGGGTGGTTTCCCGTTTTAGCGCATTCCCGTTTCTGAAACCCAGGTCGAAAACACCGGCGGTGGCATTACCATATTCGGCAGGGAAAGCAGAAGTCAGGAAATCGGAACTTTTCAAGAGGTTGGTATTCAGTGCGCTGACTGCACCACCGGTGGTTCCTACCGTTGCAAAATGGTTAGGGTTAGTAACGTTCATTCCATCAATACGCCACAAAACGCCAACAGGAGAATTGCCCCGGATTACGATATCATTCCTGGAATCGTCGGGCGCACTTACTCCTGCAAAATTAGCGGCCAGGCGTGCAGGATCGCTGCGCCCGCCAGCATACCGGTTCACCTCTTCGGTTGAGAATGTGCGGGCACTAACAGGTATTAAATTGTTAATGGTTCCGGCCTTACTATTGGCAGTGATAACCACCTCATTCAGCAGTTTCAAATCTTCTTCCATCGAAATATCCAATACAACTTCTTTTCCTGAGGTTACCAATACATTGGGAATGAATACCTCTTTGTAGCCAACATACGAAATCTTCAGTTCATATCTGTTGGGTACCAGGTTATCCAATGTGTAATTCCCCTTTTCATCGGTTACGGTTCCCTTGATTTCGGTTGTATTTACAATCTGAACCGTTGCACCGGGTAGCGTGGTTTGAGAAAGCTTATCGGTAACAACACCGCGTATATTTTGTCTGTTGTTTTGGGCAAAAGAGTTTTGGGCAATGAAAAAAAATAAAAGCAGGATGGATTTATTCATATTTTGTGGAACCAAAAGATCGGGAAATTTTAAATTAATTTGCTGTTGCGAACAAGACCGGAACTATTTTTCCATCTACTGATTCAGGATTTTTGTTCTTCCAGCTTCAATTGCATGCACTTTGCCATTTATTTTCACAAAAACATCCATCGAACTCAGATTGGTAACCATGGTTTTGTCTGTTGAGAATTTGAGATTTTTAAAGGCATTGATATAATCTACCAACCCTATTTGTGTTGTGTAGTATATATCCGGATTTTTCAAAATGATTTCGAAAAATGTCTCCACTTCCGCCCATTTGTTTCCGGGTCCTTCATATTCCCAGCTATGTCCCCAAACATAAAACAAGGCTACTGAATTCGCTTTTAGAAAATCAGTTGTAAGCTGATAAAATTGTGCTAATTCCCTACTGTCGTTTGCGGTGTCGTTGGGTATATAATTTGTTTTTCCAAACAGGTGGATCGTTGGTTGCCATATAAGAAAGTCAACAGGCATACTAAAATTGTATGTATCGCCCACTGTTCTTGCGTATTCAATACCTAAACCACTTATCGCTTCAACCACAAAATCGTTGGTATTGCCAAACGGATACGACATTCCACGGACGGGAAAAGCTGTCAGTCGTTCCAGTTCTTTTCTGTCTTCCAGTACTTCATAAATCACATCAATTTTCGAAAGTGATGTCAAATTCGGATGGTTTAAAGTATGACCAGATACTTCGTGTCCTTTGTACAGGTTTTTAATTTCTTCTTTGGTGAGATAATCTTTTGTACCGAGTTTATTGGAATTGAGATGAAAAGTTCCAACAAGGCCATAATCATTCATCAATTTCACCAATTTCCTGTCAGCAACCATACCATCATCAAAACTCAATATTAATGCCTTGGATTTGCCTTGCGGGAAAAGCATTTCTATTGGAATACTGCTGTTTAGGAGCCCGGAATTAGTTTGAGCATTTGCAGAATTGATTGTTATCATCAAAACTATTACTACAATACTTATGATTCTTTTCATAATTGCTTCATTTATTGAGTGTTTCTTACGAGCCGAACATAGTTTAATACCCTTTCTTCTCCTTCACCCGTTCCAACAGTCTTCCTGTCGAAACGCACAGCACCGGCACCATGAAGGTTCTCTCCGTTTCCATCTTCTGCCTGTCCAAAAGCCACATACCATGCGTAAGTATATGTACCCGTGGGGTTTGGAATTGCTGATGTACTTGTCCAATAGTAAGGATAGTCCTCTTTACCACCATCGTTTAAAATACCCGTACAATTGAACAGTGCATTTATTGCCGGACCGACATTGGCTGAGTTTGTTGCGTAGGGCGAGCGTGTGTAATCCACAATACTTTGAAGTTCTTTATTATCCGGTAAACGCCAATCGTTGTGACCAAGAAAATTTGCGTTATTCTGCGTTTGAGCATAAGCCAGTGCGTGGTCCCAATCCATTCCCGAACCATTGTCGGTTTGTTGCCACATAAGGCCGGTAGCTAAATCAGAAATTGTTCCGTCGTTATTGTTTTGAAATAAATTTACGCCATACGAAAGGTTGCCGCGTACACAACGAACCTGATGCATTGGACCAGAACTGATACTATACGATTTAATATGTCCGGTGCCAAAATTCACCCCAAAGGCAAGTTCATCCCCGGCTGCTTCGCCGTGTCCACCGCTTATGTTGCCCAAAACTCCGGTATATTTGTCGCTACTCCAAAAAATTGCGTGGCTCAGGTCTTGTTCATCTGTATATTTAATGTCAAAATATTCTGTATCAATATAAGGCCAACCTACACTTCCATTCCATAAAGAGTATAGCTCCTTTATAGTTGGCACTCGCCAATCGTTGTAACCGCCATAGTTTTGTGTGTTTAAATTGTCAACTACGGTTTGGATTGAGGCCCAATAATAAGTGCCACTGTCATAAGTTTTCTGCCAGGTTAAGCCTGTAACTTCATCCTTAACAGTAAGTCCATCGCTGTTTTTGGTGTAAACAGGAGTTGAATGTGTAAACTGAGCATCCTGTCCGAAAAAGGCTTCTCCCATAACAGGGGTGATAATGTTGCCGGCACTGTCCCAGCATTTGGTTTGACTTGTACCTACTACCTGATAGCAACCTGCATAAGCCGCATCACGAGGGACGACTTGTAAATCACCGGTATTTGTCGTAATATCGTCTTTTTTACATCCTGCCAGATTCATATTAATTAGGATTAAAACAGCTATCAAAGCTGACAGAAAACTCATTTGATTCATTTTTAGTTTCATTTTTCTTAAAATATTGATTTTCTTTTCGATTGATTAGTGCCTTTTTGTAATCATGAGGCAAAAGTACAGGTGGTAAAATCAATCATAAAATGCATTCAACCGATTGTATGATTCTGTCACCCAACACCGCGATTTTATCACTGAATGGTTTCAGGAAATGACGTCTTCAGCTTACACCATGTTTCGCTGAAGACGTCAGTATTTTATAGTTTTCCATTCTTAACTTCTGATTATGGCCTGCTTCCTTCCGGACCTTTCGGACGAGTTGCTTTTTCCAGTTCAAGGTATTTTGGGTACAAAGCTGCCGGAATAGCCTGTTTCACTTTCTCATCTCTCACTTTTGCAAGAACATCAGCCTTTGCTTTTTCGGGCCTAGCGGGTGGTGTTGCAGTTTTATCCAACTCAACAAAGAAATCTTTGAACGCCGCAGTCACTTTTTCTGTTTGTGATTTGTCGAGTTTAAGTGGCTGGCAGATTTCTTTATCCACCTTTTT
>JAAXUD010000688.1 GCA_013336205.1 Lentimicrobium sp.
CTTTGGTCTTCGCTACCCAGTTCATCCCGTTCTGGTTGCTCTTGTCTACCCCAACAAGCGAAGCGCCGATAATAGCCGGCATGATGTTGATGGCTTCGGCCTGGTTGAGGTGGCCATCAGCACCCACATAAGAGTCGAGGAAGATTGGAATATTGTCGGGATAATTGAACTGGCCCTGCGTTCCCAGCCTGGAAAGGGGCAGATACTGCCCGGTTTTCTGCATATCAAAAACGAAATTGTCGTAATTGATGGTAACTGCATCCCAGTTCCGTATCAACAATGGTGATGGCAAATCGGGCATCTGGCTGATCCGGTTGATGGTAAGTTGCCCGGTTTGGGCGAAGCCCGTAAAAACCAGGAGCGTTAATAGGGGAACGAGATATGTGTTTTTCATCGTTGTAGTATTTGAAGATTCGGTTAATCGGATGCAACAACCTAACAGGTTTCTTTCAACCTTTCAGGTTTTCTTGTCGTTTTTTCCTGGTTATTTTACCACCTGACAAGTGGAGAAAAAACCTGGTAGTTCTGGTAGTTTATTTAGACCTCCGTCGGTTGTTTTTCAAGACCTCACAGGTTTGAAGAAAACCTGGTAGGTCCATTTTCTTTCAATTCCGGTAAATCAAAAAATCATTGTTTTTCAAATCAGGCTGCCCAATCAGTACTTCAGCGCCATGAGGCAAAGTAAGGATCGATTCATTACCGAAGTTGATAATTACAGTAATTCTCTCGTTTTGAAATGTACGCGTAAAACGGATTTGTTCATCGATTTTCTCCAGCTTTTCGTAACTGCCATATTGCAGGGTTTTCTCCTGGTTTCGTAAAGTTATCAGGGCTTTATAGGTATTCAGGATGGAGCTTTCCAGTGTCAGGGATTTTTCCAGGTTCTCATTCCGGTAGTTTTCATGAATTTTAATCCATGGACTACCAGTGGAAAATCCGGCATTAAATCCATCGTTCCATTGCATCGGGCTGCGCGACTTATCCCTGTTGTGCCTGTTTCCTTCGGCCAATGCTTCTTCAGGGGTTTTTCCAGTCATCAGCGCCAGCTGATAATGCGTGTGACCCTGTATGTCCACCATTTCTTTGATCGTTTCGGCCACTATGTTTTGCATCCCGATTTCTTCGCCATAATAGATAAACGGAACACCTTTGGCTGTGAGCATCAAAGCGGCAAGGGCTTTGACCCTTCCGGGATCTCCACCAGCCAGGCGATCCATCAACCGCGGCATATCGTGGCTTCCGAAGAACAGGGTGGGATAACCGGGCATCTGCTCCTCCATGCGCTGCAGTTCACTGAAAATCCGTTCAGCCGAGAATTCCGGAATGCTGCCAAAGTTAAAGTTGAAAACTACATCCATCAGCTCCACCGATTGATACTGACGAAGCAATTCCAGTTTATCACTGCCAATCTCTCCCACAACAAACCTGTTTTCGTATTCATTGATGGTGGCTTTAATTGTTTGCATTGCTTCCCTTACTCCCGGTTGATCAATGTCGTAAATGTGCTGCTGACCACCATCCTTCAAAGGATTATCGCTAAAAATTCCACCGGTGGTCAGAAAGTTAATCACATCCATGCGGAAACCATCAATGCCAAGGTCAAGCCAGAATCGCAATACCTGCTGAATTTCTTCAGCAACAACCGGGTTTCCCCAGTTGAGGTCGGCCATCCGGACATCAAACTTATGGTAGTAATATTGTTTTGTCAGGGTATCCAATTCCCAGGCACTGCCGCCGAAAAAGGATTCCCAGTTGTTGGGCTTATCGCGCCAGATGTAATAGTCCCGGTAAGGATTATCCTCAGACTTCCTGGATTCCTGAAACCACTTACAGTCGGTGGAAGTATGATTGACCACCATATCCATTATAACCTTTATGCCCCGCCGGTGAGCCTCCTTCAGAAATAAGCGGAAGTCTCCGACTTTGCCATAAACAGAATCTATCTCATAATAATCAGCAACATCGTAACCATTGTCTACCTTGGGTGATTTCAGAAATGGCGTAAGCCAGATCCCTTTGATCCCCAGAGATTGCAGATAATCCAACCTGCTTGTCATTCCCGTAAAATCGCTGATTCCGTTGCCATCGCTGTCCTGAAAAGACGGCATATAAATCTGGTAAAAAACTGATTCCTTCCACCATTTTTCCTGGTTTATTCCATGCATTGGCTGAGCTGAAGCGGTCAGGCCGATGAAAAATAGTGCACATTTCAGGAAAAACCGGATCATGATTTCTGTAATTTACTGTTCCGGATATCACCCGGTTAAAAAAGGGGGAGGCTCAATCTCCCATCATAAAAATGCCGGAACTATTGAGCCTTACCCCTAAACACACACTATTAACCAACCAACCAGTTAAGGCTTTTCGTCATTGTAAAGTTTTGCAA
>JAAXUD010000689.1 GCA_013336205.1 Lentimicrobium sp.
CATCCACTGAATACGGTTGGAGAGGATTGAACATCAGAATGGCCTGGCTTGAAATTGCGGTGAAGAATGGTGACACATCCAGGCTTCCGGAATTAAAGGATTATGCGGGCCCCTCCTTCGAATTTGAAACACGGATAAATGCCATAAAAGCTTTACAAAAACTTAATTATATCGATTTTGACCTTGCAGTCAACCTTGTAAAAGCGGCCAGGCATTGGAATCCCAAACTATCGAAGCCTGCTATTGAAACGCTTAACAGTTATTATCAGCAACCCGAAAATAAATCTGTAATTGAAAAAGCGCTAAAGAGTGAACATACCGATAAAAGGGAAGCAGGAATAACTGATAATATAAAATAAAAATACCGGACTTCAGCTGTAAGCCAGAGTCCGGTATTTAAATAAGTTTAATTTCTATGCCTGAGCGGTGGGTCCTCCAAGGCTGAAAGGCATGGTAGAATCGCTTTCCTTGATATTGCCATGTACTGCTTCGAATTTGGCGATATTTTCGCGAAGGGCTCCCATCAAACGTTTTGCATGCTGAGGGGTAAGAATAATTCTTGACTTCACTTTTGCTTTAGGAATACCGGGCATCATTTTCACAAAGTCGATGATAAACTCTGCATTTGAATGGGTTATAATGGCGAGGTTCGAATAAATACCTTCAGCCATTTCATCACTCAGCTCAATATTGATCTGATTTTGTTTATTGTCAGCCATAATTATATTTTTGTTCGTTGATTCATAAAAAAAGAGCGACAAGTAAGAATTCAACCTGCCGCTCTTCTCGCTTATTTACTAATCTTCATAAACATCGGCTTTCGAAGCCATCAGTTTTTCATATTCATCACGGGAACCAACAATCAGATCGTCATAATCACGAAGTCCTGTTCCGGCCGGAATTAGATGTCCAACAATAACATTCTCTTTAAGGCCGAGAAGGTCATCGCTCTTGGCGTTAATAGCTGCAACCGTAAGTACTTTGGTTGTTTCCTGGAAGGAAGCTGCCGAAATAAAACTCTTGGTTTGCAGTGAAGCCCTGGTAATACCCTGAAGCACCTGTTTTGCAGTGGCGGGTTGGGCATCGCGGGCATCAATCAGTTTCTTATCACGGCGTTTCAGCAATGAATTTTCATCGCGGAGTTTACGGGCAGTAACAATCTGACCTGGTTTCATATTTGCAGAATCACCTGGATTCACAACTACTTTCTTACCGAATATCCAGTCATTTTCATCATGGAAATCGATTTTGTTGGCCAATTCACCTTCCAGGAACTTAGTATCACCCGGATCAGCAACTTCAACCTTGCGCATCATCTGACGAACGATTACTTCGTAATGTTTATCATTGATTTTAACACCCTGCAGGCGGTAAACCTCCTGAATCTCGTTCACGATATATTCCTGAACTTTCATAGGGCCTTTAATTGCAAGAATATCGCTTGGGGTCATGGCACCTTCTGAAAGCGCAGTACCAGCCTTCACGTAGTCATTTTCCTGGGCAAGAATCTGTTTCGATGTCGGAATCAGGTAACTCTTCTCTTCACCGGTTTTTGAAGTTATGATAACCTCACGGTTTCCGCGTTTGAGTTTCTTTCCAAATGAAACAACACCATCAATTTCAGCAACGATAGCCGGATCCGATGGGTTACGGGCTTCAAATAGCTCTGTTACCCTTGGCAGACCTCCGGTGATGTCACCAGATTTACCAATGGCACGTGGAATCTTAACCAGAATTTCACCGGCCTTGATTTTTTTATTTTCTTCCACGATAATATGAGAACCAACAGGAATGTCATAAACCCTCAGGTCTGAGCTATCGTTTCCGATAATCCTGATACTGGGATTTTTGGCTTTCTGCCGTGATTCGATAATTACCTTATCGTGATAGCCTGTTTGTTCGTCTGATTCAACCCTGTAGGTAGTTCCTTCAATAATATTATCAAAAATAACTTTACCGGGGACTTCAGAAAGAATTACAGCATTGTATGGATCCCAGTCACTGATCAGTTCGCCTTTCTTAACTTCATCACTCTGCCGGAAGTAGAGGTTGGCACCGTAAGGAATATGAGCTGAAGCCAGTACAATACTGGTTTTCTTGTCAACAATCCTCATTTCGGCTGAACGACCAATAACGATATCATATTTCTTTCCATCAGCGTTCTCGTACTCAACGAACCTGAGTTCATCAATTTCAAGAATACCTTCATATTTTGCCTCAATACGCGAAGAAACTGAAATATTGGAAGCAGTACCCCCAACGTGGAATGTACGCAGTGTAAGCTGTGTACCAGGCTCCCCGATTGATTGTGCTGCAATAACGCCTACTGCTTCTCCACGCTGAACCATACGACCAGATGCCAGGTTACGTCCGTAACATTTGGC
>JAAXUD010000690.1 GCA_013336205.1 Lentimicrobium sp.
CTTTTTACTTTGAACCGCCGAAGGCGATTGAACCTGCCTGATTGCCTGGGCATCCAGGCAGACAGGCGCCCGCAGGGCATTTGAACTTTGAGCTTTGAACTTTGAGCTTTGAACTTTAAACTTTGAGCTTTGAACTTTAAACTTTTTACTTTTTACTTTAAACTTTTTACTTCAAACTTATGTCCTTAGGCCCTGATCCTCAACTATTACTGCAGCTTGTCGAAATGCAAATGCCTTTCGGCAAATATAAAGGTACACTCCTTTGTAACCTGCCCGTTTCTTATCTCGAATGGTTTCAGCGAAAGGGATTTCCGGAAGGCAAACTTGGGATGCTGTTGCAAACAATTTACGAGATCAAACTAAACGGGCTCGAATATTTGCTCACCCCACTGAAATTCAATAAGAGATGATAAAACCGGCTTCCTTAAGTTTATTGAAGCAGGAATTGGCCAGCCGTCCGCCTAAGGAAGTGCTGGAAATATGTCTGAAACTGGCAAAATATAAAAAGGACAACAAAGAATTACTCAGTTATCTGCTGTTTGATGCCGACAATGAAGTGGAGTTTCTCAAAAGTGTAAAAGCTGAAATTGAATCTCAGTTCAGTGAAATTAATACCACTCATCTCTACTTTGCCCGAAAAAGCATCCGTAAAATCCTTCGAACAACCAATAAATATATCCGCTATGCGGGAAAAAAGCACATTGAAGCGGAACTGCTGATATGCTTCTGCGCAAGTCTGAAAGATTCCGGAATTGCCTTTCAGTCGGTCACTTCCCTGAGTAATTTGTATACGAATCAGTTACATAAAATCCGAAAAGCCATTTCTTTGCTCCACGAAGATCTTCAATTTGATTACCAGGAAGAGTTAAAAACGCTGTAATACCTCATTTCTGATGAAAATTACTTCTTAGAACTAGAAAAGTAATTAAATCAATAGTTTACTGCCTGAATTTTGCCTTAATGATAATTTTTATTAACATCTTATAAACAATTAAGTGTAATTTTTTCAGTGCTCTACATCTAAAGAAAAGCAGATCAGCAATATATGTCTTTCGGGCTTCACAATCAAAAAAAAGCAAAATTTTCATAAGTGCTTTCTTCTGCTAATTTTGCCGGCAGGATTACCCTTTTTTTGCTTCTCCGGACAAAACAACAGCGAAGGGGAGTACAAACCTTACTGATTGTTTTCATGGTTAGACAGTTGCTGATTACTATCGCAGACCCTTACCATATTAATTACTTTTAAAACCATTTGCAAATGAAAAAAAAGTATCTTTTATTATTGCTATCATTTACATTAACTGGGGTGATGGCCCAGAATGTGCAATTGCATTACGATTTTGGTAAAGATCGTAAATATCCCACCACCACAGTTGAGATGTACAAGCCTGATAAATGGGGAAGCACATTTTTCTTTGTTGATATGGATTATAATGTTGCCGATGTGAAAGGTGTTAGCATGGCATATTGGGAAATTGCCCGGGGATTAAAGCTCGGCAAGGGGCCATTGGCAGCTCATCTTGAATACAATGGCGGTTTTGGCCAGTTTAAGGCCGACCCGTATAATGGAGCTTATCAGATTAACGATGCCTGGCTGGGCGGACTGGAATACAACTACAACAATGCGGATTATACCAGGGGCTTCACCCTTCAGGTTTTATACAAATATATACGCGATAAGCAAGATGCCTCTTTTCAGCTTACCGGCGTTTGGTATATGCACATGCTGAATAAAAAACTTACATTCGACGGTTTTGCAGATTTCTGGCTTGAGGACAATACGTTTAATAACAGTGATGAAACAGTGGATGAAACAAAATTTGTTTTCCTCACCGAACCCCAGATATGGTACAATTTCACCGAAAATATTTCAATAGGATCCGAAATTGAAGTAAGCTCTAATTTCTCCGGGAACAAAGGCTTTATGGTAAATCCAACACTGGCTGCTAAATGGAATTTTAAATAACACTTTATACTGACTGTTATGAACGAAATGCTGAATAAATTTTTTAGTCTCAAAGCGAATAATACCAATATACGTACCGAGGTTCTGGCTGGAATCACCACTTTTGTTACTATGGCTTACATTATCTTTGTAAACCCCAGTGTCTTAAGTGCAACAGCAGGTTCCGAATTATACGGCAGTTTAACAGTTGCCACCTGTATTGCAGCAGCTATCGGCACACTGATGATGGCACTTTATGCAAAGCTTCCTTTCGCGCAAGCACCGGGCATGGGTCTTAATGCTTTTTTCGCATTTTCCATTGTTCCTCTTGTTGGATATGGCGGAGCATTGTCAGCTGTATTTATTTCGGGTATCATATTTATCCTGATTACTTTGTTTGGGTTACGGGAAGTAATCGTTAAAGCTATCCCTCAA